>CAMIWP010000023.1 GCA_946402475.1 uncultured Selenomonadaceae bacterium | reverse complement strand
GGCCTGATTTTCCATCGAGTCATCGACGGCTTCATGATTCAGGGGGGAGATCCCGAGGGGACCGGCATGGGAGGTCCGGGCTACACAATACCCGACGAGTTTCACAAGGATCTCAGGCACAGCTCTGAAGGCATCCTGTCCATGGCCAACGCCGGCCCCAATACGGGAGGCTCTCAATTCTTCATCACCTTGGCGGCAACTCCTTGGTTAGATAATCATCATTCTGTCTTTGGCAAGGTCGTGAAAGGGATGGATGTGGTGAAGAAGATCGGCAAGACAGAGACGGATTTTCAGGATCGTCCTTTAAAGGATGTGGTCATAGAGAAGATTACACTCAAGAGCGGGAAATGATGTCCGCGGCTTACACTTACATTCTGGAATGCGCAGACGGGACCTTTTACACGGGATGGACCACAGATCTTCAAAAACGCGTGCAGGCCCATAACGAGGGAAGGGGCGCAAAGTACACCAGGGGCCGCGGTCCCGTGCGACTTTGCTATGTCGAGGAATTTGACGACAAGATCGCAGCCCAGAGCCGGGAGTGGCACATCAAGCGCCTCTCCCGGGAGGAGAAGCTGGCGTTGATTGACAAAGGCAGGAAAGGAACGTATAATGAATGAGAGGCATCATTATGCCTCTATTTCTATATTTGAAGGAGAACCGGGAAATTTCCCGAGGATAAAGGGGCGCTGAATCATGGCAGAAAAACGTGTGATGTTGACGGAGGACGGCTATAACAAGCTGGTGGAGAAGCTGAACTATCTGAAGAGCGTGAGGCGGATCGAGGTGGCGGAGCGCCTCAAGGCAGCCATTGCTCTCGGCGACCTCAGCGAGAACTCCGAGTACGATGACGCGAAGAACGAGCAGGCCTTTCTGGAAGGCGAGATCATGGATCTGGAGGCAAAGATCCGCAATTCTGATATCATTCAGAGCGGAGCCGGGGATGTGGTCCAGATGGGCAGCAAGGTCAAGGTGAAGGATCTGGAGTTCGACGAGGAGGAAACTTACATGCTGGTGGGATCTACGGAGGCGGATCCGGATGAATTCAAGATTTCCAACGAATCGCCTTTGGGATTGGCCATTTTGGGGCAGAAGGTGGGAAGCGTGGTGGATGTCCACGCTCCGGCCGGTATCATAAAATATGAGATCATGGAGATCGAAGGATAGGGGATTGAGTTCATGGCAGACAAGAAGCAGGCAGAAGCGGTTTCTCAGGAAGACCTCAGCGAGATGATAAAGGTTCGACGCGATAAGCTGGAAACATATCGCAATATGGGAATCGCTCCCTTTGGGCATCGCTATGACGTGACTTATCACGCACGGGATGTGCGGGAGGAATTCTCCGGGGTGGAGGACGAGGAAGAACACGGACAGGTGCGCATGGCGGGGCGTCTCATGGCGATCCGGGGCCACGGCAAGGCGAGCTTCGCGAGCCTGAGCGATCGCAGCGGCGCGATTCAGGTGTATTTCAAGCTGGATGTTCTGGGAGAGGAGAAGTACGCTCGGTTCAAGCTTCTGGACATCGGAGACATCATTGGCTTACAGGGCACGGTGTTCAAGACCCGTCGAGGGGAGCTCACGGTAAAGATCACGGATTTCGAGCTCCTTTCCAAATCCCTGCGTCCCCTGCCGGAGAAGTTCCACGGGCTGAAAGACGTGGAGATACGCTATCGCCAGCGCTACCTCGATCTCATCATGAATCCGGAGGTGCGTAAGACTTTTGAGGCGAGGAACAAGACCATCAAGGCTATTCGCCGCTACCTGGATGCCCATGATTTCATGGAGGTGGCGACTCCTGTCCTGTCCACTGTGGCGGGAGGAGCGGCGGCCCGTCCTTTCGTCACCCACCACAATGCCTTGGACGTGGATCTCTACCTTCGCATCGCTACGGAGCTGAACCTCAAGCGCCTTGTGGTGGGCGGTTTTGAGCGGGTTTATGAAATGGGGCGGGTTTTTCGCAACGAGGGGATGGATGTACGCCACAACCCCGAGTTCACTTCCGTGGAGATCTACCAGGCCTATGGGGATTACGGAGATCTCATGGATCTGACGGAGGAGTTGGTCCGGGAGACGGCCCGGCAGGTTCTCGGAACGACGGTCATCCATTACCAGGGCACGGAGATCGATCTGGGCCGTGCGAAGCGCATCAGCATGAACGATGCGGTGAAGGAGGCCACGGGGAAGGATTTTCTCTCTTGCGGCACCGTAGAGGAAGCTCGGGCCATGGCAGATGAGCTGAGGATTCCCTACGAGGCCCGGCACGGAATCGGCGGTATCCTCAATGCAGCCTTCGAAACGAAGGTGGAGGAGAGCCTGATCCAGCCGGTGTTCATCACGGGGCATCCCACGGAGATTTCTCCTTTGGCAAAGAGGAATCCCGAAGATCCGCGTATCACGGATCGCTTTGAGTTCTTTGTTTACGGCAGGGAACTCGCCAACGGTTTCACGGAACTCAACGACCCCATCGATCAGGAAGCCCGCTTTGTGGAACAGCTGAAGCAGCGGGAGGCCGGCGACGATGAGGCTCATGTCATGGACAGGGATTTCATCACCGCATTGGAGTACGGCTTGCCCCCTACGGGAGGGCTTGGCATCGGCGTTGACCGTCTCATCATGTTCCTGACGGACAGTCCATCCATTCGCGATGTGTTGCTCTTCCCCACCATGAAACCCATCGATAACTGATATCTATCCCCTTCAGGGGCGCGAAATGGAGGATATCCCATGGCAAAAACACTCCGGCGCCATATTCCGACGATTATCGCCGTCTTGCTCACCGTCGTGATCTTGATCGGCTCCTTTGTCTGGTTTTCACGAAATACCGATGAGATGGTGGAATCCACCACGGAATTCTATCTCGAAACGAATGCTCGTTCCCAAGCGGCAGCCTTCCATACGAAGTTGGAAAACCAATTGGAACTGCTTCGGGCAATGACGCATCAATGGAAGAACGTCGATATGAGCGATCCCGACGAGATAACCCGAGCGGTTACTCGGATGGATCTCCTTGATGGTTTTCAGCGGATTGCCGTTGCGGGAAAAGATGCCCAACTGATTGACACCACGGGAAAAAATCTCGGGAATATCTCCGGGACGGTATACTTTAAGCGGGCCATGGAAGGGAAGTCATCGATTTCCGATATCATTCTCAGTGACCGGGATATGGGGGAATTCCTCTACGTTGCGGTGCCTGTTATTCAAGAAGGTGCTCCTGTCGGTATCATGTACGGGCAGTTCCACATTTCCGTTTTGAGCAACCTGATCGAGTCCGTCGGCTTCCAGGAAACGAGCACCAGTCTTCTGGTTTCCGGGGACGGGACGATTCTTGCCCGTTCTGCAACGAACGAGCTTGTCACAAACCGAATTACGAATTTCTATGATCTCGGTTCGGATTGGGGGTTGGATGGGAAAACGTCCCTGAACGACATCAAAGTGGACATCATGAACAAAAAGACCGTTACCGTCCCTTATCGGACGGGATCCCGCGAACGGCTTGCGATTCTCACTCCCGTGGGAATCAACAACTGGTATTACGCCATCGTGATTTCCCAGGATCTGATCCATCGGCAGAGCAATACGCTCTCCTATAACCTGCTCTTTGTGGAGGCCATGATCACCATGGCGTTCATCTGCCTTTTCCTGACAATCCTGCAGATCATGCATCATACGGTTCTCATCGAGAAGACGAACGACAGGTTCAAGATGGCCAACATGCAGACCCATGCCATTGTTTTTGATTACGATTTTCGAAAACAGCAGCTCGAAGTCAACGGTAACATCCAGTTCCTTGTTTCAGATGCGAAGGAAAGATATTCCGGCGGAGAACTGGAGGCGAAGGCAAAGAAACTCCTGCACGAAAATGACAGGTCTGTCATTCAGGACTTCCGGGAGCTTTCCGAAAACAAGACATCTTCTATCCAAAAGGAAATGCGGATTCTCTGCGTGGACGGCAATTACTATTGGTATCGCTTCACGGGAACGGTCATACGCGGCGAAGACGGGGAGTTGATCCGCCTGGTGGGGAATTTCATGAATGTGGAGGACGAGGTGAGCAAGAACGAGCAGCTCAAGCAGAAGGCAGAGATCGATCCCCTTTCCGGACTCTTGAACAAGGGCGCTTTTACGAGCTATGTCACCGATCTCTTGGCGGAATCCAGTGAGAGCGAGAATCTTTACGCTTTTTATATCATTGATCTGGACAATTTCAAGAAAGTCAACGATACCTTGGGGCATATCGTCGGCGATCACGTCATCAGTGAAGTTGCCAAGAAACTCTGCACGGTGTTCAGTGAAAATGACTATGTGGGAAGGATCGGCGGCGATGAGTTTACGGCATTTCTCAGGCTGTCCGGCGAAGGGATCCAGATGGGGCAGAAGATCATAAAGTCAAAGGCAGCCGCAGCCTGTGCCATCATCAACGAAATTTACTCGGACGGCAGAAATGAGGTGAACATCACAGCCAGTATCGGGGTTTCGATCTACCCAAAGAACGGAAAGTCTTTCGAGGAATTGTATAAAAGTGCTGACCGCGTTCTGTACCAGTCAAAGAACGGCGGAAAGAATCGGTATACCATTTGCGATTGAATCCAGGGGGAATTTCCATGAGAAAGTTGCTTGCGATTGCTGCTGTGCTTCTGATGTTCCTTGTCTCGGCCTGTGGAAAGGATGAAAAGCCGACGGTAGGAAGTGTTATTTTCGAGGCGACGAATGAGTGGTTTGTGGAGGCCACGGCGGGGATGAGGGCCGCTGCGGAGGATCAGGGCGTCAACCTGGCCGAATCGGACTCCCGCTATGATGTCCTTGTGGAAAAGGAGCTGATCAGCGAACAGATCAAGAATAAGGCGATGGCCATCGTCATCTGTCCCCTTTCGATGGAAGAAAGCGGCGCGGCTCTCCAGGAAGCGATGAAACTCGGAATCCCTGTGGTCACATGGAACTCCGTGGTGAAACCGTCCCCGACATCGCAGATCGTCGTGGATTCTACCGTTCTCGGGTCTGCCACGGGGGATTATCTGAGGGAGTACGTCAAGGAAAAAGGCATTCAGAAGCTAAAAGCGGCTTTTATCATAGATAATTCCTTTTCTGTCGGCGTGGAACGATGCAACGGCTTCCGCAATTCCGTCCGGCCCCTCGTGGACAGCGGGATCATGGAGGTGGTTGTCGAAGCGAAGGGCAATTTGCATGAACAGACCAGCGTGACGGTGGAGAAACTCCTGACGGAGTATCCGGATATTGATTTCATCTGGTGTTGGAACCAGATGACCACAAATGCCACGGTGGATGTCCTGAAAAAGCTGAATCGTTCGGATATCATTGTTGCGGGAACCGACATGAGCCTTTCTCTGGCTGCCGAGATGCTGGACACAAAGGTAAATCTCATTGCCATTACCACCCAACAGCCATATCAGATGGGTTATCAGGCAGTGACAACCGCCGTAAAGGCTGCAAAGGGCGAAGCCGTTGAAAGCAGCATGGTCATTCCTACCATCACATATACAAAGGAAAATGTCGACGCTATCAAGGAGTATATCCAAACGCATAAGAAATACGTTACAGAGTAGGAGGTACACTACCGGAAAAAAAGAGGGCTGCCCCGCGTGGTCATCGCGGAGCAGCCCTAAATCTTGCCGTTGACGGATCAGTGCTTGATGGCATCGTTGAGCCCGTCGATCAGGGCATCGATGTCGATGCCGTGAGCCAAAGCTCCCTGCTCAATATTCTCGAAATGGGAAGCGGCGCAGCCGATGCAGCCCATGCCGGCATTGGCGAATACGGAAACGGTGTCGGGATACTTCTGCACCACCTCAAGGATGCTCATGTCTTTTGTGATTGCCACGATAAAACCTCCTTTGCCCCTCACAAGCCGATCTTGTGAACAAGGGCTGATATCTTGCTAAGCCACATCATTATATCATAATTTTTTTCGATTTTCATTCCGCAGGGGTAGTTTTTTGAAAAAAATGAGGGTAATATGTTTCTGAAAGGGGGATTCGTTCTATGATGCACCGGATGCAAAGATACGCCCTTCCCGTCCTGCTTTTCTGTGCCCTTTGCTGTTTCCCGCAGTCCTCGGCCCGATGCGCGGAGCCGACGGTTCTCTCCGTTTCCGGCCAGGGCAGCGCAGAGGCGGCGCCCGATCGGGCAGCCGTCACCATCGGAGTCAAGACCCGCGCCGCTGATGCGCAGGAAGCCCAGGGGGAGAATGCTGCCCGTGCCGCCCGCATCCAGCAGGCTCTCCGCGATCTCGGGATTGCGGAGAAGGACATCCAGACCAGAAACTACAATTTCCATCCGACCTATCGGAGCATTGCCGGGAGGGAAACGGAGATCGACGGCTACGAAGCCGTCAACAGCATCGTCGTCCATTTGGAGGACATCCGGCTGGTGGGCAAGGCCATCGACACCGCCTTGCACCAAGGGGCCAATCAGGTTTCCTCCCTCGTCTTCGACGTTCGGGACACCAGACGGCTCAGAAAGGAGGCGCTCCGCGCCGCTGTCCTCGATGCTCGGGACAAGGCGGATATCATCGCTGCCAGTCTCGGCAAGCGCATCATTGGAATCAAGAGCGTGTCCGAGAGCGCCGGCGGCATCCATGCCCGCCGCTATGAACTCGCCGCCAAGGCCAACGGAGGATTTGATACGCCCATCGAGGACGGCACGGTATCTCTTTCCGCCACGGTTCAGATCGACTATATGCTTGAAGATTAATGTCATGCGCGCAGGAGGGGTTTGATGGAGTTCTTTGCCCTTGAAGTCGGCGGAATCTTTCTATACGCCTATGGGCTCATCCTCTTGGCCGCGGTATTGTCGGGGATTTTTGCGGCATGGGGGAATGCCCGCTTGCAGGGGGAGGAGTTTTACAGGGTGGAGGAAATGCTCCTGTGGGGACTCCCACTGTCCATTGCTGGGGGCCGTGCGGTCTACGTGCTGACCCATTGGAGCGAGTACGGCATGGCGCCCCTTTCCGTCCTCTGCATCTGGCAGGGGGGCATATCCACCGGGGGCGGGCTGGCGGTTTTTTTCTTCACACTCTCAGCCTACAGTCAGATCCACGGTTTTGATGTCTGGCGCTGGCTGGATATTCTGGCTCCTTCTCTGCTCCTTGTCGCAGCGGTCTACGAAATGGGCATCCTCGCCCTTCAATGGCACGGCATTCCTCAGCTGGAGGGAGTGATGAGGGAGCAGCCTTTGGCGAAATATGTGGAGTTCTACTTTCAGCCTATGTGGGCGGGGGAATCTCCGTCTGCGGCAGTGGCCCGAGTCGTACTGCAATTCGCGGTTTTTTTGTCGGTGAGCCTGACGGTGCTTTGGCAGAGGCAGCGCAGGTCCCCATGGCAGCACGGGTGCATTGCCCTCCTGGGGATAGGGTCTTTTGCGCTCGTTCACTTCCTTTGCGGGTTCTTTTCCCCATCGGAGGACGTGCTTTCCTCGGGACGTTTGCTCTTTGGAGGAACCGCCTTTCTTTGCCTGGGGCTTTTTGCCTGGCGATCCCGTCAGGGGGATCCCCTGTTCTATGGATGAGTTTGGAGGTTTTCCCTTATGCGTTTGCAGAGAAATACATCGGAATCCCGCAAGCGAAAGGGCATGGCGCTGCTGGTCGTGCTTTTGCTGATTCCCCTTTTGGTGGCGAGCCCGCGCATCATGAAGGCCCGCATGGTGGCTGACAGTGAGAACGGGACAAAGGTGATGGTGCTGAACTATCACAAGATTGACGACATGGACATTTCCCTTTCGGTGCTTCCGAAGGATTTCGATGACCAGATGAGGTATCTCAAGGAGAACAATTACCATACCATCACACCGGAGGAACTCTACGAGAGCTTGTCGGGAAATCATCAGTTGCCGGAAAATCCCGTGCTGATCACCTTCGATGACGGATATCTGGACAATTACGAGAACGCGTATCCCATTCTCAGGAAATACGGTTTCAAGGCCACGATCTTTGTCATATCGAGTTTCGTGGGAAAGATGGATCATTATTTCACCTGGGAACAGGCAAGGGAAATGGCCGAGCATGGCATAAGCATCCAGTCCCACACCGTAGACCACAAATCCATGACGGATCTGTCGGATGAGCAGCTTCGGGCAGAACTGGTGGAGTCCAGAAGGAAGATCCAAGAGGAAATGGGAAGTCCCGTGGACTTCATCGCCTATCCCACGGGAACCTATAATCTCCACATAGCGCAGATGGTGAAGGATGCCGGTTACAAGGCAGCCTTCACCATCAAGTACGGGAATGTGGACAAGGCGAGCAATATCTACGCTTTGGAGAGGGTGCCCATCTTTCACACGGAGGATACCTACAAGTCCTTTTTGGAGCGCATCCATTACACGCCCATCTTCGAGAGCTTCGGATGGATCAAGAGCTGATCACTCTCTTAAAAGATCCTTGTGAAGGTTGACGATCTCCGCCATGAGCATTTTGCCGCGAATGTCGGGATGAAGCCCGTCGACGGAGAAACTGTAGTCCATGACGGTGTGCGTCCTGTCGTAGAAATAGGATTCGAGGTCGATGAAGTAGGACTGCTGCCGGATGTATCCGTTGATTTTTTCCATCTTTTGATGCCAGTGGGGATCTGTCTCCGCCTGAAAGACAAAGGCGATGTTTTGGGGGTTGATGGGCATAAGGGTGAGGAAGATCGGGCGGATGTCGTTTCGGTTGCAAATGTCCCGCATGGCGCGGATGTCCGCGATGACATCCTCTGCGGATATTTCCGTTGTTCGCAGACTGTTGGTGCCCGTGAGGATCAGAAGGTTCTTGGGGCGGAAGGGGAGCACGTCCTGCTCCAGCCTCTCCAGGGATGTGCGGGAGGTGTCGCCGCTCCGGCCGAGATTGACGGTGGGGAAGTCCAAATACGTGTTGTAGCTGTACTCCAGGGAGGCGGGGGAATAGGACACAGCGCCGCCTCCATGGGTGATGCTGTCTCCGAACACAGCGGCAAGGATGCGGTCTTTGTGCTCCTTCACGGTGAATTCTTCGGAATCGGAATAGCTTCCGATGGTTTTCCCATTGCTGTCTACGCCCCGAACCCGCCAATAGTATTCCCCGGCATAGGGACGGGGATATTCGTCGTAGCAGGCGGAGGCGTTGGTGACCGTTTGATGCCAAGCGCGATCTTCCGTGGGCTGTGCATTGTTTTCCGCCTTGGGCGGGTGAACCATGAGCTCCACCTCATAGCGATCCACGCCATTGAGGGGGATCCACTCGAAGAC
>CAMIWP010000022.1 GCA_946402475.1 uncultured Selenomonadaceae bacterium | reverse complement strand
TCCCCCACCTCCGCAGGTGGGGGTGTAAGCTCCATAACAGGCGGCGAGCATATCTCCCACCTCGTTGAACCCAAGTGGAAGTCTTGCCCTTGGCAAAACCGGAACAACGGCGTTATAAAAGGGACCGCCGCAGTCCTGTCAGCAATCCCTTCCCGAAAGAGAAGTCCGGGATGCCGTTCCCTCCTTATGTCTAGACCCTGCGACTCGCAGGTGGGTACCCTAAGTCCGCTTTCTGCTCTTCGTTCGGGGACGATCCAGCATCCGTCGGATTCAAATCGGATTCCCTGTAAAAAATGTAGGTTAGACATATATGAAGTCCCACGCACATCCCAGGCAGTTCCTTCTTTAAAAGTATCATAGCATAAAAAAGTGGTAGGCGCAAGACTTGACAACACTGGATTTGCAAGGAATCGGCAGAATGTTGGGCGATCGGGAGCTTTTCTTTTTTCATGAAAAGAATTGCAGGAGCAAGAAATGATTGGTACAATATATAGAACATCCTTTTGAAAACAGGAGGGTGGGAGCCGATGGTCCGGGAGCGTCGCAACAGGAAGCTCGTTTCCCATCCTCTCTCTCGGGACGTATTCCGAAATTCATGCATAGCAATGCCGAGGAAGCCATTCTCGAATAAAAAGGGGTTTACAAAGTGAGATTAAGAAGAAAACCGTGGGTGGATGAGGCGATCCATGCCTTTGATGCCTTTGTGATTTCCAAGGGACAGGAACTGGGAGCGGAAAAGAAGGGCCGATGGCATGAGATTTTCGGCAGAAAAGCTCCTCTCCATGTGGAACTGGGAACGGGCAAGGGAGATTTCATCAGCCAGATGGCGGAACGTTGCCCGGAGACGGATTTCATCGGCATCGAGGTGCAGCAGGATGTGATCTACACGGCTGCCAGGAAGGTGGCGGAGAAGGAATTGACCAATGTGAGATTGCTGGTTTTTGATATCTGTCATATCGAGGAGATCTTCGCTCCCGGCGAGGTGGATCGATTCTACATCAATTTCTGCGATCCATGGCCGAAGAAGCGTCATGCGAAGCGGCGACTCACTCACGTATCCTTTCTTGGGAAGTATCGCGAGATCCTCTCTCGGGGCGGGGAGCTTCATTTCAAGACGGATAACCGCCCTCTGTTCGATTTTTCCTTGGAGCAATTTGAGAAAGCCGGGCTTGCGGTGCGTGATGTTTCCTATGACCTGCACGGGGAGAATCGCCCGGACAACATCATGACGGAATACGAGAGAAAATTCAGTGGCTTTGGTGAGCGGATCAATCGTTGCGAAGTCCTCTTTCCATGAGGGAGGTGATGGAAGCCTGTGATGGTTCGGAAAAAATTCTGGAACAACGATATGGAGGCGTTGTTGGCAATCATGTTGGTGCTTGTCATCCTTGGCACCATCAATGTGTTCAGTTCCAGTTTTATCTTGTCCGAGGCGGACTACAACACACCCTATTTTTTTCTGAGGAAACAGTTGGTCAATGTGGGCGTGGGACTGGTGGCCTTTTTTGTTTGCTGGCGCGTGGACTACCATCGGTGGAGGGATTGGATGCCCATCGTGCTCTTCTTCACCATCCTCGCCCTGGTATTGGTGCTGCTCATCGGCCCATCGGTGAACGGCGCTCGTCGCTGGTTGCCCTTGCCCTTCTTCCAAATCCAGCCGGCAGAGATCGCCAAGCTGGTGTCCATCATGCTGGCGGCGGCCTATCTTTCCTCGCGGGTGCAATGCGGGAAGGAGGTCATGTTGCTCAATGTGCAGACCGCCTTCATCGGCATCATGTTTGTACTTACGGAAAAGGAGCCGGACATGGGCACGGCCTGCATCATCCTCGGAGTGCCAATTCTCATGACGGCTCTTTCCGGCCTGAGGGCTTCCAAGCTCGGCGTATTGGCGGCTCTCGTGGCAATGGGAGTGGTTATTATGTGCATCATGCAACCCTATCGCATGGAGCGCATTAAGGTCGCTTGGGATCCCTGGTCGGATGCCCAGAACGTGGGGTATCAGACCGTTCAGTCCCTCTCTGCCATCGGATCCGGTGAATTCTGGGGTATGGGATTGGGGGTCGGAGTCAGTAAGTACGATTATCTTCCCGAGGCCCATACGGATTTTGCTTTTGCGATTTTTTGTCAAGAGAACGGGTTTGTGGGAGCCCTCTTTGTGTTCATGCTCTTTGCGGCTTTGACGGTTTACGCGGCTCGTGTGGCGAACAAGGCAGTGGATGCCTACGGGCAAATCCTGGCCATGGGCATCCTGATCCTCGTCGTGGGACAGGCGGTGGCGAATCTGCTCATGGTAGGCGGAGCTTTTCCCGTAGTGGGAGTTCCCTTGCCTTTCATCAGCTACGGGGGAACTTCCCTCATCGTAACCATGGCTTCCATGGGGATTCTCATCAACATTGGACTTCAGGGCGATCGGGAACGTCAGGCGCGGGAGCAGGAGGAATTCGAGCGCAGGATGGAGCGAAGCGCGGATCCCTTCGGCTTGGGCAATCTGAGAAATAGGAGATAAGAAAAGAGGCATTCCTCGCATTCGGCAGATGATGGGGAAATGCCTCTTCTTCCTTTTTATTTCTTGTCCTTTGCTTTCTTTTCCTTGGCGCTCTTCTCTTTTGCCTTTGCCTTGGCGCGGTCATCGGCGGTTTTCTGCTGTCGGATCTTGGCGTATTCCGCACCGAGTCCCGCCAACTTGTGCTTGATGGTCATGATGGGATGGGAGAGGAACATGCGCTTCTGGCTGGAACTCATGATTTTGAGAAATTCCTTGGTCTGGCCGGAACCGAAGCAGGGACGATCGCAACTGTCGCAGATGGGCTTCGTGATGCCGTAGGGGCATTTGTTCATCTTCAGCATGACCGTGGCCAGGAGGGCCGTACACTTGGGGCAGAGGGTCTCCCCCGAGGTGCCGTGGTGCTTGTGGCAGTATACGCCGAATGTCTTTTTGATGTTCTTCTTTTCTTTCGGTATGTTGTTCTTCAGTTCCACCGGCTTGCGCTTCGGCAGGAATTTGGAGAAAAAACCCATGAAAATCACCCTTCGTGCAGAATATGCAATACATGCTTATCCTATTTTACTATGAAAGCCCAAGAAGTCAAGCAGAAGGAGAGGCGCTCATCATTCGGCCCGAAGGGATTCCATGTATTGGTTGTATTTTCGCAGGAAGAAGATGGCGTTGGTGTCCTTGGGGTTCTCCTCCCAGAAGGCGATGAGCCTTTCGGCGGTTTTGAGCTTTTCCTGGAGAAAGGCAAGGACCTTCTCTTCGGTGATGGGACTGCCGACGGCGATGAGGACATCCATATCCTTCTTGAGCATGTCGATGAGTCCTGGCGGGCAAATACCTTGCTGGATGGCAGAAAGGAACTCCTCGGCCTGGGGCACGGACTCGGCATATTTTTTCTGGACGAGCCAGACAGCGAGTTTTGTCTTCATGGTGGGGCACGCTCCTTGTAATGTTTCTTGTGTAGAAGGTTCGTCGGTACAGGAGCGAATTCCTTCCCCACAGGATGTTTTTCTCGGGATGAAATGGAAATTCCCGAGCTATAGCTAACGCATCGCAATTGCGTTAGGACAGGTCAAGCCCTTCGAAACGCTCAATTGGAATACTTTGCCTATGGCAAAGTTTGAACAATTGCGTTATAATAAAATCGAAGGATTGTATGGAGGCGAAGAGTGTTGAAATATGCATCAGGAAAGGATGGAGAAGGATGCGTGAACTCAGGCTCATGGCGGTGGGGAGTGATGCGCTCATCGCTGGTGAGATCAAAAGGATTACGGAATCTTTCCTCGAAGGAGCGATTCCCATTGAGACGATTACCACTGAGCAAGTGAAGGGCGTGGATCCGGAGTCCCTCTACATCTGTGCCACGACACAGGAAGAGATCCTGTCCCACGTGATCCCGAAGGAGCAGCTTTTCGTGTTTGACCTGCACCCGACGGAAGTGTTTTTCGACGCCATTGCAAGGATCCCCCCTGCGACGGATGTCTATGTGTTCAATAATCATCTGGCTTATACGAATTTACTGATTCGGGAATGCCGGGAGCGGGGCATGCTGAACTTGTACTTCCGGCCAATTTCTTTCTGGGAACAGCCCAGGAAGGAAGTTCTCCGCATGCTTCGAAAAGCTCGTTACATCGTGGGCGTGGACTGCATGATGGGGAGCCAGACGCTCTTTTCCGAAAAGTATCGCTTCTGTCTGCGGAATGACGTGAAGATCATCGCCGGGCGGCGAGCAGCTTCCGTGCAATCTGCAGGACGGCTTCTCACCGGGATTGCGGAGTACTACGAGAAGGAGATGCACAAGGAACGGATGGCGTTGAAGGCGCAGATGGACAAGGGAGCGGAGGAACAGCTTTCCAAGCGTATGGAAGATTTGTCCGTCCGTATTTCGGAAATTGCCTGCATGCTGGCCAATGCCCATTACCACATAACGTCCAGTGAAGGACAGGACAGCGATGACGAGGATGAGCTCTTTCTCGATGATTCCGAGGTGAACCTTACCGGGAATTTTGCCGAGGACATACGTCTCCTCGGAGGCCAGTTGCGGGATTTTGAGCTCTTGCGCCAGCGCTTGCAGATGCTCATGGAGGCGGCATAACATCCGGTTGCCGAAGGCGATGGGCGCGGATTCGGCGGGCCGTTGCAGACATGGGGGCGAGAAATCAGCCTCGATGGAATATTCTGCCGGCGACCATCATGAAGCTGTGGGGAAGGAGGCTGGAAAGGACGCGGTGCAGGAAGGGCATGAGCCCCGGAGTGACGACGCTCAGGTTGTTTTCCGCAGCGCGCAGAGAGCGGAGGACGATGTCCTCGCATTCCTGCGGAAAGGGGAAGTTCTCGATGTAGGAGGGATTCTTCGTGGCCCGGGCCTTCGGAATGAATTCTGTATCCCGTATCCAATAGGGACAGACCGCCGTGACGTGGATGCCCTTTGGCGCGAGTTCTGTCCGAAGGGCGCGGCTGTAGCGGAGCAGAAAGGATTTCGAGGCGGCGTAGACGTTCAGGAAAGGAATGGGCTGGAAGGCGGCACAGGAACAGATTTCCAGAATCCGTCCCGTGGGTGGGATGTAGGGGAGGGCCATTTGGGTGACGGCCACGGCTGCCCGGCAGTTGAGGTCGATCATGGCGCAGACCTCTTCCAAGGGAATGTCGGAAAAACTCCCGATCTTCCCAAAGCCAGCGGCGTTGATAAGATATTTCACGATGGGATGGTTTTTTGCCAGTTCCTCTCCAATGGCGTGAAGTACGGCAGGTTCCGTGAGATCGCAGGCCAAGATGCGGAGGGGTGTGGCGGTTTCCGTTGCCAGCGCCTGCAGCCGCTCCCGGCGGCGGGCGATGACCCAGATCTCGTCCAGTTCTCTTCGGTCCAGGGCGCGGACGTATTCCCTGCCAAGGCCGCTGGAGGCCCCGGTGACAATGGCGATCAGCATGGAGATGCCTCCTTCCTCGTGAAGTTTTTTCCTTAATTCTACCATGGGGATAAAAGGTGTCAAGGGGGACGCGATGCAGCGATTGATAGTGGGCATCACGGGTGCCAGCGGTGTCATTATGGGGGTTGAGCTTCTGCGGGCGCTGCGGGGGATGGATGAGGTGGAGAGCCACCTTGTCATGACTCGGGGAGCGGTGGAGACCCTCGGGCAGGAGACGAAGATTTCCCCGGAGGAGGTAAGGGCGTTGGCGGATGAAGCCTATGATCCGGAGGATATGGGCGCGGTGATTTCCAGCGGCTCTTTTCGGACGGAGGGGATGATCGTTCTTCCCTGCAGCATGAAGACGGTGGCGGGGATTGTCTCCGGTTTTTCGGAGAACCTGCTCCTGCGGGCGGCGGACGTGTGCCTGAAGGAAGGGAGAAAGGTGGTTCTCGTGCCCAGGGAGACGCCCCTGTCCCGCATCCATCTGAGGAATCTTCGGGAGGCGGCAGAGGCGGGATGTGTGATCCTTCCCCCGGTGCTCACTTTTTACAACGGCGCTGATACCGTGGAAAAGCAAGTGGAGCACATCCTGGGTAAGGCCTTCATGCAGTTTGGGATCGAGTACGCCGGCTTGCGCCCCTGGAATCCGAAGGGGAATTGACGGTGTGAGTCCGTCGAAACGCCGATTGGAATATTTCGCCTGTGGCGAAATTTGAACAATTGCGTTATGACGGGGACAAGCCCGTCGAAACGCTGATTAGAATATTTCGCCTGTGGCGAAATTTGAACAATTGCGTTATAATTTTATTGAGTTATCCTATTTTGATATTGTCCGGAAGCAGGTGGTAATAGTGGCAGTGAAGATAAGCAATTATCCTGGGCAGGCGCCCACGATACTGCGGATGAGGGACAGCGGCGGAAGCGTGCAGGAGCCGGGAGCGGAATTCTCCATGGAGCTCTTTGACCAGGAAGAAGGGCTGACCGAGGAGCAGATGGAGAAACTCCTGCGCCAGATCGACAATCAGGGGGCGAAACTTTCCGTGACACCTACTTATGACGAGCTCAAGGAATACCGCACCCTCATCAAGAATTTCGTGGGAGAGGCCGTGTCCCGTATGTACGACATGAACACCAGGTCGGGATGGGATCGCATGGGACGGCAGAAGGTCTATACGACCGTGAGGAAGATCGACAAGAAGTTGGAGGACATGGCGGAGAAGATACGGTTGGGTCAGGCGAAACGGCTGGACATCCTCGCGAGCCATGATGCCATCCGCGGCATGTTGCTGGATCTCTACCTGTAATGGATATTCACTGGGAAGGGATTCTGGGGCAAGAAGAGAATATCGGCCGTTTGCGGCAAATGCTTCGGGAGGGAATGCTCCCCCATGCCCTGCTGTTCACGGGTCCTGAAGGAGTCGGCAAGTGTCGGGCAGCTCAGGCACTTGCCGCTGCTTTGTTATGCGAGCATGTGGACGGTCCTTGCGGAACCTGTCCTTCCTGTCGAGCCCTTGCACAGGACAGCCATCCGGATTATTTCGAGGTGCGTCCCGAAGGAAAGGGAAAGGCGACTCCTATTATCCGCATTGAGCAGGTGAGGGCTATGCAGACGGAGATCGCGCGATTGCCCATTCTTTCCAAGGGACGAGTGGTTGTGATGGACGGAGCGGATCGCATGAACGAGGCCGCAGAAAATTGCCTGCTGAAAACGCTGGAGGAACCTGTGGGACAGGTGACCTTCCTGCTGGTGGCAAGCTCGCGCACATCTCTGTTGGACACCATTCTCTCTCGGTGTGTGCCCATATCCTTTCGGATGCTCTCCCCGGAGACGATGGCAGAGCTTTTGAAGAGGCGCGGCATTTCGGAGGATGAGGCGAGGGAACTGGCATGCCTCTCCGGCGGCAGCATGGGTCGGGCCGTTGCCCTTCACGAAAGAGGCGGCCTGAAGTTGCGGGAGGATGCCAGGGAGTTCCTGGAACAACTGGGGCAAATGGATATGGAAGCGGTGTGGCATCGGAGCAAGGCCATGGGAGATATGGAGCGCGAAGGGCTTTCCGAGTGGTTCATGCATCTCAGCATGCTTCTGCGGGACATGTTGGTGCTCTATGACGGCGGTGACAGCGGGCTTCTCTATCATCGGGGGCTTCGCTCGGCTCTTTTGGATATGTTGCCGGAGTTTCCTGAGGGACGGATCTTCTCTCTGCTGCGACTGGTGAGGGAATATCAGCGCCGCTTGCAGGCCAATGTGAATCAGCGTTTGCTCATGGAGGGCTTTTTGATACGGATTAGGGACTAATGGAGGAAGGATAGTTGCAGACAATCATAGGAGTCCGCTTCAAGAAAGCGGGAAAGATCTATTATTTCAGCCCAGGACGCCTTGAGATCGCCCAAGGGGATGATGTCATTGTGGAGACGGCCCGAGGCATTGAGTACGGACATACCGTCATCGGTCCCAAGGAAGTGGAGGACTGCGCGGTGAACCCTCCCTTGAAGGTGGTGAAGCGGAAGGCCTCCGAGGCGGATAAGAACAGGGTTTTGGAAAACAAGGAAAGGGAGAAGGAAGCTTTTGATATCTGCAACAAGAAGATTGCAGAGCACCGGCTTCCCATGAAGTTGGTGAATGTGGAGTACACCTTTGATGTAAACAAGATCGTCTTCTACTTCACGGCAGATGGTCGCATTGATTTTCGGGAGCTGGTAAAGGATCTGGCGTCGGTTTTTCGCACCCGCATTGAGCTTCGTCAGATCGGAGTCCGGGACGAGGCGAAGTTCATGGGAGGAATCGGCGGTTGCGGGCGACCACTTTGCTGCGCTTCTTTTCTGGGGGATTTTGAGCCGGTTTCCATCCGCATGGCCAAGGAACAGAACCTTTCCCTGAATCCTGCGAAGATCTCTGGTATCTGTGGGCGGCTTATGTGCTGTTTGAAATATGAAAATGAGTGCTATGAGGAGAACTGCCATAAACGGGTGGTGATCCAAGAGCCGAAACCGGGCAGCCGCGTGGTTTCCGTGGAAGGGGAGGGCAGAGTCATCTCTGTCAACGGGCAGCGACGCACGGCGACCCTCCTTCTGGATGACGGAAAAACCGTGGTGGCATCTTGGGAAGATGTCATCGAAAAAGAGGAGGAAAACTCCTCGGAGGAGGACGGAAGGAAAGGCGAGGAGAAGTCCTCGGAACGACACGGAGACGGCGAGTTCCATCATCATGGGCGCAGGGATCGCACCAGCCGCTCGGACCGTTCTTCCTCGAAAGGGAAAAGGGAGAGGGGACACAAGGAAGGAAAGGAAACAAGGGAACACCGGGAACGCAGGCCTCGTCACGATGAGAAGGAGAAGCGTGAGGGCAAGGAATTGCGGGACCGGGATGGACGAAACCGCAGTCGGCGTGACAGGCGAGGGCGGAAACCAAAGGAAGGGATCCGTAGTCAGGGAAGCGACGGTGCCGATGCGGGAAAGACCATGAGTGTCGAATGAAACCGGTGAAACTCAGGGACGGGGAACGACTTGATGATCTGATGAGAAGCGGGCGACGCATCATCCAGAATAGGCAGGAATTCTGCTTTTCCCTGGATGCGGTGTTGCTCGCCCATTTTCCCCGTTGGAAGAGACGGCAGCGGGTGCTGGAACTGGGCACGGGAACGGGGGTGATTCCCCTTATCATTGCCGATGAAGTGGGTCATGTGGACGCCATGGAACTGAATCCTGTGACGGCGGATCTGGCGCGGAGGAATGTCCGTCTCAACGGGCTTCAGAAGAAGATTTCCATTTATGAAGGGGATCTTCGGAAGATCCGGGAGTTGTATCCGGCGGAGCGTTTTGACGTGGTCTTGTCGAATCCGCCCTATCGCCCGGTCCGGCAGGGGAAGGCGAGCCTGCGGGACGGTATTGCCTGCGCCCGGCATGAGTTTACGGCAACTCTTGAGGACGTGGTGAGCGCCGCCCGCTATGCCCTGCGCTTTCGGGGCGTTTTTGCCATGGTGCATCTGCCGGAGCGCTTGGGAGAGATCATGGTGGCCCTTCATGAACATCGGATGGAGGCGAAGCGCCTTCGGATGATTCAGCCGAGGGAGGGCAGGGCGCCGAACATGATGCTGGTGGAAGCCGTGGTGGGCGCCGTTTCCGGCGGTTTGAAGGTGCTGCCGCCCCTCGTGGTGCACGAGCCGGACGGCGGGTATACGGAGGAAGTTTTGCGAATCTATGAGTGCAGAGAATGAAGGAACGGGGCCGGGAACTCTTTATCTGGCGGCGACCCC
>CAMIWP010000021.1 GCA_946402475.1 uncultured Selenomonadaceae bacterium | reverse complement strand
TGCACTCATGCGACGCCCCTCCCCTGCTTGATCTGTTCAATAAGCTTCGGCACAACCTCATAGAGGTCGCCGACTACGGCATAGTTGGCAACCTTGAAGATGGATGCCTTGGGATCGCTGTTGATGGCGAAAATCTGCTCGGAGTGCTCCATGCCGGCGACAAACTGGATCGCCCCGGACACGCCGCAGGTGATGATGAGCTTTGGACGAACCGTGCGCCCGGAAAGGCCGATCTGGCGCTTCGGATCCATCCAGCCGCCCTCCACCAGGGGACGCGTGCACGCAAAATCCCCGTCCAGCGCTTCGGCCAGCTTCTGCACCAGTTCCAGGTCTTCCTTCTTCTTGATGCCACGACCGGCCACAACCAGGACATCGGCATTTTCGATGCTGGTCTCCTTGGGCTTCTTCGTGATGCCAAGCACCTGGACACGGCTGGTGAACTTGCCGGAATCCACCTCCAGCTTCTCGATGGAGCCGGAAGCCTGGTCGTTGCGCTTCGGCGCGTCCATGATCTTGTAGCGGACCGTTGCCATCTGCGGGCGATTGTTGGGCGTGAGGATCTCCGCCATGATATTGCCGCCAAAGGCCGGACGGATCTGCACGAGATCCGTGTTGTCGTGCATGTCGAGGATCGTGCAATCCGCCGTAAGGCCCGTGCGGAACCGCTGCGCAACGCGCGGCGCAAGCTGGCGTCCCACGGGGGTCGCGCCCACCAGGATCGCGGCGGGTTTCACCTTATTGATGAACTCTTCGAAGACAGCGGTGTAATTTTCGATATTGAATGCCTCAATCTCCTTCTTGTCGCAGACAAATACCTTATCCACTCCATAATGAAGGATTTCCTCCGCCTGCTTCGAAATATCGCTTCCCATGAAGATCGCATAGACGGGGTGATTGATCTTCCCGGCCAGTTCCCTCGCCTTTCCGATCAGTTCATAGGTGACGGGATGGATTTTGCCGTCCACATGGTCCACGTAGACAGCGATTCCCTTCCACTGGGACTTGTCAACCTTCGGACCGGCCTCGTCCTCCACAAACTCCATCGCGCCGCCGCCCTTTTTCACACAGAGCTTGCAGAGCTTGCAGGCCGCGTTGATCTCAATCTTGCCGTTCTTCTCTTCCATGGCGCCGAAGGGACAGATTTTGATGAGCGCCTGAATGTCTTGCACCTTTTCCTGGTGCACAATCAATTTTCCCATGATAGACCTCCCGTTACGCCGTAAACTTCTTCTTCTTCAGCACCTCATAAATCCGCTTGGACAGTTCTTCGCCCGTACCCGTCCAAGTCTCCTGCACCTTGTCCGATGTGGGCGGGAAAATGCGCTGCACCTGGGTGGGAGAGCCGTTGAGCCCGTAATGCTTCTCGTCCTTGTCCTCCATGTCGTTCAAGGTGTACTGCTCGATCCCGCGATCCGCTGTCGCCTTCTGTTTCTTGTAGGAGGGCAGACGCGGCTCCATGATGTCCTTCTGGACCGTGATCAGGCAGGGGAAGGGAACCTTCAATTTCTCGATGTCCTCCGACATCTCCATGTCCACAATGATATTGCCGTCTTCCACCTTGTCAATGGCACGGACATTGCAGACGCAGGGAATCCCCAGAGCCTCGGAAACCTCCGGTCCCACCTGGGCGGTGTCTCCGTCTGTGGTCTGCAGGCCGCAGATGATGAGATCGAATTTGCCGAATTTGCGAATGCCCTGTGAAAGCGTATAGCTCGTGGCAAGCACATCCGCCCCGCCAAACTTGCGATCCGTGATGAGGGCTCCCTTGTCCGCGCCCATGGCAAACGCCTCGTAAAGCACGGCCTTCGCCTGGGGCGGGCCCATGGTGAGGACGCTGACATTTCCTCCGTACTGCTCCCGGAGCTTGAGACCCGTCTCCAATGCGAAGAGGTCATAGGGATTCATCTTTGCGTCGGCGCTGTTGCGCTTCAGCACGCCCGTCACGGGATCGACTTCCACCTTGTTGGAACCTGGAACCTGTTTGATGCATACCAGAATTTCCATCATTGCTCTCCCTTCTGTGTTCAGTTCACTCCATATTGAAACCTGTCGGGAAGAGGAGGCGGTTTCCCGCCTCCTCGCCTGTCCCGGCAAATCCAATTCGCAAATATTTTTACAGCCGCTCGGCCAAGATGTCGGCGATATGCTTCACCTTGATGCTGGGAGCCTGCTGGTCGAGGCCGCCGCCGATCTGCATCATGCAGGCGGGGCAGGCCACCGCTACCGTGGACGCTCCCGTGTTCTTGATGTTCTCGATCTTCTCCGTGAGCAACGGCAGGGAGATGTCGCTGTATTTCACGCCGAAGGCGCCCGCCATGCCGCAGCACTTGTCGCAGTTCTTCATCTCCACGAAATCCAGGCCCTTCGCTGCCTTGATGAGCTTTCTGGGTTCCTCCCAGACACCGAGTCCGCGCCGCATGTGGCAGGAATCGTGGTAGGTGATCTTCTCTCCGCCCTCGGTGGGAGCCAGGCGACCGGCCTTCTCGTACTGCTCCGCCACAAAGCTGGTGAATTCCCGCACCTTCGCGCCGAAGAGCTCCGCACGGGTCCGCCACTGCGCATCATCCTGGAAGAGCTCGGCATAGGTCTTCTCCAAGGTCTCCGCGCAGGTGGGGCAAGTGCTGATGATGACATCCGCGCCACTCTTCTCGAAGGCCTCGATGTTCTGTTTCGCCACGGCCTTCCCGGATTCGCGGTCACCCATGCCGAGAGCCGGCTTGCCGCAGCAACTCTGGGCCTCGGGGAATACCACGGCGATGTTCAGATCCTGCAGGACCTTGATGACCGACTCGCCCGTATCCGGGAACACGAAGTCAATGTTGCAGCCCGCAAAGAAGGCCGCCGTCATGACCGGATTCGAGGGGTTGTTCTTGGAAAGGCGGCTGATGCGATCCCGCACGGGATTGTCGGAAATCGCGGGCAGGCTGCGTCCCTTCGTCATGCCCGCAAAGAACAGGGGCAGGTGACGGATGAACTTGCCGGACTTCACGGGCGCCTGGGCCATGGAGCCGATGCGCAGCAAGCGGTGGAAGATGCTGCGGTTGGTCAGGATCTTGCGGAAGGCGATCTTCTCGGGGAACGCCATGCCGTACTGCTTCACATAACGCGCCCTGAGCTCGTCGATGAGATCGGGGATGGGAACCTTGCCCGGGCAGATGGAAACGCACTTGCGGCATCCGATGCAGAGATCGCTGAACTGCCCGAAGGCCTCCATGTTGCCGAGAAGTCCCGTGAGGATGGCGCCGATGCCGCCGGAATAGATATGACCGTAAACGTGACCGCCCACCAACGTCCAGATGGGGCAGACATTGAGGCAGGAGGCGCAGCGCACGCACTGGAAGGCCTGCTTCATCTTCGGATCATGGGCGGCCTTGAGACGGCCGTTGTCCAGGAGAATGACGTACTGCTTGCGCATTCCCTCGACCCACTTGCCGTTCTCCTTCTGCATGATGGCCGTGGGACCGTCCACCATGGTCATGTAACTGGTCATGCGCTGGCAGGTGCCGTTTCTCGGAAGAAGCCTTACGATCTTCGCCGCGTCCTCGATCTTCGGGATCAGCTTCTCATAGCCGATGATGACCACATGAACCCGGGGCAGCGTCGTCACGAGACGGGCATTGCCCTCGTTGGTCACGAGACCGATGGCGCCGTTCTCCCCGATGCCGAAGTTTGCCCCCGTGATGCCCATATCCGCCGTCATGAACTCCTCCCGCAGGATGCGGCGGGCCGTCTGGATCATGAAGGGGATATCGCTGGGAATTTCCTCGTGCAATTCCTTGGAGAAGAACTTGGCGCACTGCTGGCGGTTCAAATGGATGGCGGGCATCACCATGTGGGAGGGCTTTTGCCCCGCTACGGCCAGCATCCATTCGCCGAGGTCGGTTTCGCGAACGTGCAGCTTCTGCCCGTCCACTTCCTGCTGCTCCAGGTACTTGTTGAGATGGATCTCCTCCGTCGCCATGGACTTGGACTTGACGATGCGATGCACATGATTCTCCTGGCAGATCTTCAGGAGGTACTGCTTGAGATCATCCCCATCCTTCGCGCGGTAAACCTCGCCGCCCCTCGCCTTGACCTGGGCCTCGAAATCATCCGCCACCTTTTCGATGTGATCCGCGGTCCAGAGCTTCATGTCGCGAAGCCTGTCCCTGAGAGCGTCAATGCTCTCCACATTGTCGTAGGACTTCAGACGCGCTCCCGGATACTGATCCGCAAAGCGGGACAGGGCGTCCTGCATGATGTCATCCTTCAGTTTCTCCTTGATTTCGCTGTGCAAATTGCGCTGTTCCACTGCCATCAGTTGCTCCCCCTTTCCAAGCCGCTCTCCATTGCAAAGATGATAAGGCGGTTTGGTCCGTGAACCCCAAGGCTCAGCACGCGCTCGATATCAGCCGTGCGGGAGGGGCCCGTGACAAATCCCATGTATCCCTTCTTGAATACCTTGGAAATCACCTTGAAGGCCGAATCCACGTCCTTCGTCGTGTAGTTCGCGTTCACGAACACGAGATTCGTGATGGGCATCATGCTGGTGACACGCGCCTCATAGGAATAGTTGTCCACGCAAAGGCTTCCCGTCTCGCCGATGCAGAACTCGGCGGTGGAAATGCCAAGATCCGCCGTGGGAACCTCCTCGGCGATCTCGAACTTATCCGTATAGAGTTCCTTTCCCTCTCCCTTCAGTTCCGCAAACAGCGTCGCCAGAGCCGGATACTCGTCGCCCCCCACGGCCACGGTCTTCTTCACTTCCAGGTCCTTCAGGATCTCTTCCAGCTTTGCCTTGGCAGCCTTCATGTCCGGCAGGCGATAGATCTCAGCCGCCGCAGCCTTGGCGTTTTCCTCGAATTCCTTCCAGGAATTCCCGTTCACCAAAGCGTCATCAAAGGCTTCCTTCGGCCAGTTTTGACAGACTTTTTCCATATACTGCTCTCCTTTTCTTGAAATGTGAATGAAATTATAATAAACAATACACAATGCTCTAGTAAAAGAATACATTTCAAGAGAAAAAAAGAAAAGTTTTTTTTCATAAGAAAACGCTTTTGAAAGTAAAAAAAATTATGCAATTGCCTAAAAAGGGACAATCGTTGTATAATAAGAGAGGGATTGGTTGACAATTCCCGTCGAGTTCCATCCTGCATCCCGGAGGCTGACTGCCATGACCAAACTTCTGGCATCCTATATCCTGCTGGTCGTCATGATAGCTGCCTTGTCCATAGCGTTGACCCTGCCGGGGGAACTGGAGCAGATGGAGAAATCCCTGGAGCAAACCCTGTCCCGCACCGTCTACATTCTCGCCTATGACCGGGAGATCATCGACGGCCTGAAGGCCGGGGAATTTTCCCCCGCCCTGCGTCGGCGTTTGGACGGTATCCTGACCCGGGGAGGCGTCAGCATCGACTACCTCGTGGTCGCAAACAGGGACAGCATCCGCCTGTACCATCCGGATCCTGTCCACATCGGCGGGCACTTCATCGGCGGTGACGAAGCGGAGGCCCTCGCGGGAAAGAGCGACTACATCACAACCCAGCTGGGGGATCCCGATGTGCAGAAACGGGCGTTCCACGCCGTGTGGGATGAAGATGGTGAAGTCATCGGCTTTGTCATGGCCAGCACCTCCACAAAACACATTGAAATGCACAAAATGCAGATCATTCGCCGCGCTCTTGAGTTTTTCGGCTTTGCCCTCCTTGCCGGGATCCTGCTCGCCTGGGGCATCTCCCGGAACATCCGTCACATACTCCTGGGATACCCTCCCGTCACCTTCGCCCGGATGTATCTGCAACGGGGAGAGCTCCTGGACAGCTTGAGCGAGGGGATCGTCATCGTGAACAGCAGCATGGAGGTTCTTTATCGGAATGCCTCGGCCATGTCCTATGTGGGCGAAGCGCCCCTATCGAAAAATTCTCCCCTGCACTCCGGCGTCATGCGCTCAGTTCGCTTGAACGCCCCGGTTCCCTGGTACATGGTAGAACTTCAAGGGGAGTCCTTCCTGGCCAACATTGTGCCCCTCCATCCGATGGAGGAACAAGATGCCTTCATGATCATCCTGAGAAATCGCACGGAATTCGTTCACCTGACGGAACAGCTCACCGGCATGAACCACATCATCGATGCCCTGCGGGCCAACACCCACGAATTCCGCAATAAGCTCCATGTCCTGTACGGGCTGCTGCAGCTGGGCGAGATAAAGCAGGCCATCTCCCTTCTCAACGCCGAAGCCGTAGGAGCCGCCGATCAAAACATCCTGCGCCTCGTCGAGGACAAGACTGTGGCAGCCCTTCTCCTGGGCAAAGCGAACCGCGCCCGGGAGCTGAACATCGAATTCCGCCTGCGGCCGGACAGCAAACTGCCCCAAGGCCACCCCCATCTCTCCACCAAGGAACTGGTGACCATCGTGGGAAACCTTGTGGAAAATTCCTTCGAAGCCATGGGGCATGACTCCGAGATTCGACAGACAGAGCTCTTCCTTCGGGCGGATCAGCAGGGCCTGACCATCTCTGCAGACGATACGGGCTGCGGAATGACCGAGGAGCAGATCCGGCGTCTCCTTTCCGAAACATACAGCACAAAGGGAGAGGGCCATGGCTACGGCTTCCGCCTGATCCAGGAGATCGTCCGGAAACACGATGGCTTTCTGCAAATCGATTCCGAACCGGGCATAGGAACCTCCATCACCATAAATATCCATGCAAAGGAAGTGAACCCCAATGATAAAAGCCGTGATCGTTGAAGACGATATGATGGTGGCTTCCATCAATCAAACCTTTGCCTTGAAGACGCCGGATCTGAGCATCGAAGCCAGTTTCCGCAACGGACAGGAAGCCCTGGATTATCTCGAAAAGCATCCCATCGACCTGCTCCTTCTGGACGTCTACATTCCGGGGTTTTCCGGGCTGGAGCTGCTGAAGGAACTCCGGCATCGGGGAAATTCCGTCGAGGCCATCCTCATCACCGCCGCAAGCGACGGAGATGATGTGGATCACGCCCTGCATCTCGGCATTGTAGACTATCTGGTCAAACCCTTCACCTATGATCGCTTCCACGAAGCCATGCAGAAATTCCTTCTGCGGCACTCTCTGCGAAACAAGGGATCCTACACCCAGTCCGACATCGACCGGCTCATGTACATGAAACAGGAGACTCCCGCCCAAACTTCCGAGATGGAAAAGGGCATCCAGCTGCAGACGCTGGAACGCATCCTCGCCTGCATGAATTCTGAGGAGCATCGTGCACAATACATGTCCTGCGAGGAACTCGCGGGAGAGACGAAACTCTCCAAGGTGACGGTTCGACGTTACATGAACTACCTCATCGAACAAAAAAAAGCCGTCAGCCGGGTGAATTACTCCACCGGCGGACGGCCATCCATCGAATACATGTCATTTTGAATCAAAGCACTGCTTTATGACTCACATTGATGCGTCCCTTCTCGTCGATCTCCACCACCTTGACCTCCAACTGATCGCCGATCTGCACTGCATCCTCCACCTTCTCCACGCGGCGCTTGGCAAGCTGGGAAATGTGGCAAAGCCCCTCTTTGCCCGGCAGGACCTCCACGAAGGCACCGAACTTCATGAGGCGCGTGACGGTTCCCGTATAGACCTCGCCGACCTCCACTTCCCGCACGATGTCCTCGATCATCTGGCGGGCCTTTTTCATGCCCTCCGCATCCACGGAGGAAATGAAGATATTGCCATCCTCGTGGATGTCGATGTCCACTCCGGTCTCATCGATGATCTTCTTGACCACCTTGCCTCCGGTGCCGATGACTTCCCGGATCTTGTCGACCTTGATCTGAATGGTTTCCACACGCGGGGCGTAAGGCGAAAGATCCTTTGCGGGCTCCGAGATGCACTCCAACATCTTTCCGAGGATGAATGCGCGCCCGCGCTTTGCCTGCTGAAGTGCCGAGGACAAGATCTCCCGGCTGATGCCAGCCACCTTGATATCCATCTGAATGGCCGTGATGCCAAGCTCCGTTCCCGCCACCTTGAAGTCCATATCCCCCAAGGCGTCTTCCATGCCCTGAATATCCGTGAGGATGGTATACGCGTCCCCGTCCTTCACAAGTCCCATGGCAACTCCCGAAACGGGGCGCTTGATGGGCACGCCTGCATTCATCAGGGAGAGGGTGCTGCCGCAGACGCTTCCCATCGAACTGGAGCCGTTGGACTCCAAAACCTCAGAGACAAGGCGGACCGTATAAGGAAATTCCTCAACGGAAGGCACCACCGGCACGAGTGCCCGCTCCGCCAGCGCGCCGTGGCCGATCTCCCTGCGGCCCGGGCTGCGCATGGGACGAGCCTCGCCCACGCTGTATCCCGGGAAATTATAGTGGTGAAGATAGTGCTTGGTTGTCTCCGGGCCAAGCCCGTCGATGATCTGCTCATCGCCGATGGGACCAAGGGTCGTGACCGTCAGGATCTGGGTCTGCCCGCGGGTGAAGAGCCCGGATCCGTGGGTCCTCGGAAGGAGTCCCACCTCGCAGCTCACGGGGCGCACTTCCTCCACACCGCGCCCGTCGGGGCGGATCTTCTCATGGGTGATCATGCGGCGGACGATCTCTTTCTCCACCTTGTGGAGCACGTAGGAGATCTCCTTGTCGGCCTCGGGATAATCCACCAAGAACTTCTCCATGGTTTCTGCCTTGATATCGGTGATGTGGGCATCCCGATCCAGCTTATCGGGATTGCGGGTCGCCGCATCCAGCTTCTCCGCAGCGAAATCCCGGATGGCACGATCCAATTCCTCCGGCACGGCAAAGAGCTTCACTTCCCGTTTTTCTTTGCCGCATTCCGCCTGTATCTTCTGCTGGAATTCCACAATCTTCTTGATCTCCTCGTGTCCGAAGAGAATGGCATCGAGAATGACGTCCTCCGGCAATTCGTTGGCCCCGGCCTCCACCATCATGACCGCATCCTTGGATCCCGCCACCGTGAGGTTCAGCGTGGAATGCTCCCTCTGTTCCTCCGTGGGATTGATGACAAAGGCATCGTCCACACGCCCCACGCGCACCCCTGCGATGGGTCCCATAAAAGGGATATCCGACACCGTGAGAGCACAGGAAGCGCCGATCATCGCCGCCAGCTCCGGAGCATTGTCCTGTTCCACGGAAAGCACCGTGGCCACGATCTGCACGTCATTCCGGAATCCCTCGGGGAACAACGGACGGATCGGGCGGTCAATGAGCCGCGCACACAGAACAGCATCACTGGAGGGACGTCCCTCCCGCTTGATGAAACCGCCGGGAATCTTTCCCGCGGCATACATCTTCTCCTCATAATCCACGGTCAGCGGAAAGAAATCGATGCCTTCCCTCGGCTCTGCGGAAGCCGTAGCCGTCACCAGCACCACCGTATCCCCGTAGCGCACGAGAACCGCTCCGTTGGCCTGTTTTGCCATTTTGCCGTTCTCGATGACCAAGGCGCGTCCGCCCAACTGCATCTCAAAAGTGTGCATAAAGTTTCCTCCAAGATTCTTCACAACATCATGATTCTACACGAAAAGAAGCGGGTACATCCCGCTTCTTTTCTTCAAGGAAAACCTGGCGCTTCCCTTACTTACGGAGATTCAGTTTAGAAATGATGGCGCGATAGCGCTCGATGTCCTTCTTGCTGAGATAGCTGAGCAAACGGCGCCTGTGACCGACCATCTTCAAAAGGCCGCGACGGGAATGATGATCCTTCTTGTGCTCCTTGAGATGCTCCGTGAGATAGGCAATGCGAGCCGTCAAAACGGCGATCTGCACCTCGGGAGAACCCGTATCCCCCTCATGTACCGCATACTTTGCAATGATTTCCTGCTTTGCTTCCTGTGTCAACATCCTTCTTCCTCCTATGATCCATTCGTAATATCCAACGGCGGAGAAAACGTCGGAGAACCTCGTCATCCCTGCTGCGGACAGTTCACGGCAAGCGAACCGAGTCTAGT
>CAMIWP010000020.1 GCA_946402475.1 uncultured Selenomonadaceae bacterium | reverse complement strand
ATGTGTATAACAGAGTGTAGCCACAGGGCGCCCATGAAAAGGATCATCGCTGCCATCAAGGGCAATAGACGCATACCCCATCTCTTCCACACAGCCCTCGGAAGAGCCTCCTTTGCCCGCTGAAGCTCCGCCTGAGCCAGCATCAGCCTCAAATTGCCTCGTACATCGTTCTCGTGCTCCAGTGACGCATCCGCCTCCCCGAGCCAATCCCGGGCAGCGCGGATATGCTGCCTAAGCTGTTTTCTATCCCGCATGGCCTTTCCACCTCCTTTCCGCGCGAATTCACAAGTTCACCAATTCCGCATGAATCTCGACAGCATTCCCCTGACCCTGCGGATTCCCCTTTTCTGGAGCCGATAGATACAGGATGTGCTGACCTGCAGTCCTTTTGCCACATCCTTGACCGGCTCAGAGTTGATGTAGACGCTTTCCAGTACCATGCGTTCCTTCACGGGCAGGCGATCCATCGCTCTGTGAATACGGTGAAGAAGTTCATGGTTCTCTACCTGTTCCTGCACGGTGACCCCCAGATCCATCAGTCCTTCCTTGATGGTTTCCCTGCCATTCTCCATGGGGCCATCCATGCAGGCAACGTCAGCTCTTCCTTCCCGTTCCACAAAGTTCAGCATCCGCCCCCGGATGCGATGGGTTGCGTAGAGACTAAAGGCGACGCCGCGTCGAAAGTCAAAGGCTTCTGTTGCCTCGATGAGTCCCACCGTTCCCTCCTGGATGATATCCATGATGTTTCCCATCGGCCGAAAAGGCATGGCCAATTTGAACACCAAGGGCTGGTAGGATTCGATGAGCCGCTGCCTTGCCCTGATGTCGCCATCTTCCTTGCATCGACGCCAAAGTTCCTCTTCCTCATCTTTCTCCAACAGTTCCACCCGAGACAATTCCCTCAGGTAATCCTGCATCTGCAAACCGCACACCTCCTCTCACGGCACCCGTCAAACCGTTAAAATTTAATTCTTGCTTCCACTCCGACGATATTTTCCTTGCCCTCCCGCTCATAAGTCAATCCAATGCGATCTGTGAGCTCATAAGTAACGCCGAAGCGATACTTGTCGCTGCCGTTGCCAAAGCCTTGGGTGTACTTGAACAGGACTTTGTCGCTGACGTATTTCCCGATGGTCAGGCTGTAGTAATCCTTATCGTCCTCCTTTCGGCTGAAGGTCGATCCGCTCCCTTGGGAAATGGAGAACACGTCCAGATACAGGACTTCCCGCACGGCATCTTCCAAACCAGACAATATGCTCATCTGGAGACCGGTGAGAAGAAGGCCACCCATTTCGTTCTTTCCCTTGTTATTTACGTTGCTGCGGAAAGTGAGCAGATTGACGATCTCCGTCTGACTCATCTGGGGCGAAGAGGCCAGCCGAAGCTTCATTTTGTCACTTCCCAGCGGACCCGCGGCCCAAAGGAAGATCTTCGCCTGGGCAAGACGGGTATCCGCAAAGAAGGAAATGCTGGGCATAAAGGAATCCACTTGATTGAACTGGAGTTCCCCGTTTCGAATGTTGAACACCGTACTCAAGTAGGTGAATGTCCCGCCGCGCTTCACGGAAATGGTGCCGGATGTCTTAGGATACCTGGTGGATCCCCCGAAATGAGCCGATCCTTCCAGATACATGTCATAGAGATGGCTGCTGTAGAACCGCACCTTCTTTCCCAGATTCACCGAAACGTCCAGCAGGATGTTCGGCATCTCCCCTTCCGCTTCCGGAACAGAGGGAAGGGACACTCTGCAATTTTCCAATTGGAGATTGCCGATGATCTTGGGACAGATGACCTTCCTGCCGGGCAGAGGCTCAATCTCCCCTTCCTCTACCCGGAACTCGCCGGAAAGGGGCCCCCGGTAGAAGCTACTCTGCACGTCAAGGGAATCCATGCTCAACTGAAGATCGTACTTCGACAGGGAGCGTCCGTCAAGAACAACGGCTCCCTTCATTCGGTAGCTCCCGTTCCCCATGCGGCCGGAGAACTCCTCCTGTTTTATGGAGGTTCCGTTGAACTTGAGATCCAGCCGCATATCCGTAATCGGCACATCCAATTCCTTGAATTTCACGCTGCCTTCCGGCACGGCGATGTTTCCGTAGATCAACGGGTGGGACAGCGTCCCGGCAATCTCTATGTTCCCCTGTGTGGCGCCTATGGCCCAGTCAATATGGTCGGAAAAGAGCGGCAAGAGACTCAAGTCCGCCTGATCCAGCGTGAGATTCAGCTTGATCTGCTCATAATCATTGACCTCCTCGTCCGATTCCGCAAAAATCGCTTTCAGGGGAACGATGCCCTTGGCGCTGGCCTGATAGTGCTGGTCGACCATGGTCTTTTCCACCACGAGCTGCCTCACATCGATCAGGCCGTTTTTCAGGGCGAACTCGCCCTTCATGTCATCAAAGGTGGCGGTATCGACGCCGCCCTTTCTCACCGCCAGGGAAATCTCTGCCGATGGATTCTGGAGGGTGCCGCCGAATTGCGCTTCCATGTCCGTCATGCCCACTGCCTTGGCATCCAACTTCGCCAGTTCCGTGAAAAGTCCCGCCTCCAAGTCTCGAGCCGAAAGTCTTCCTTGAAGCGGTCCCTCCATGCTGGCGGTTGCCACCGCCTGGAAATAGCCGCTGGCTCCCTGAAATCCCTCCAGCTTTTCAACGGTCATGACCCGGTTGGCAAGATTCATTGCAAGGGCCAGATCGTGAACATCATGCCCTGCGATCTTTGCCGCAGGAATAGATCCCTTCACATACACGGAAGGATTGTCCAAGGTTCCCCCCAGGACAGCTTCCGCATCCAAGGTTCCTTGGATCTGATCGGTCTTTTGGTTCAGTATGGACGCCAATGCGTTGATATCCGCACTCTTGACGGAAACCCTGCCGAAGATGCTTTCATCTGACAGATTCAGCCCGCTGTTCAGCTGATAGGCTCCTTCTCCCTGAGTGAAGCCGAACTCCCGGAAACTCACCATATTGTTCCCATACTCCACCTGTCCATAGATCTTGGAAATGACCTGTTCGTTGAGAATGATCTCCTCCGACTCCAAAGTCCCCTTGAACACCGGGCTGGACAGGCTTCCCCGGAGATTCCCGCTAAAGGTTCCATGTCCGCTTACCCCGTAGGGGAAACGATGCTCCAACCGCTTCATGTCAATATCGTAAACGGAAAGGACCATGTCCATTTCCTGTGTCTTCCGATCCAGCGTCCCGCTGACGTCCATGTCGATGAAAGGTGTCTTGATGCGGGCATCCTGCAAGCGCACCTTGTCTCCCTCCAGGAAGTAATCCCCGTCCACACCAATGACGAGCATACCCCGGTAACTCCCCCGGTACATGTGGATGTATCCCACGGCATGGGGATCCTCCAAAGTTCCCGTAATGTGGATCGTGTTGTCCACATTGCCCGTAATGGGCTGATCCGGAGCCACGAGGGCCGCAATATCCTCCATGCGGGCACCCACGGTGTCCACATGAAGGTCCACACGCTTCTCTCCCACGAAGCCAGCATAACCGTGTACCTGCCAGACCTCCCTGCCGTCTTTTTCCATGAGGAAATTCCTGATACCAACGCCGTCCAAGCTACCTCCCATGGTGGTCTGCAAAGTATCAAAGGGCTGTTTGAACAACGTGCCCTTGATGCAGGAAAGTTTCACGCCAATCCTGGGATTTTCCACGTTGCCCTTTATCCTGCCCTGAAAATCCCCCCAGCCGGTGATATCTGCCTGGGGAACGAGCTTCGACAGCAAATCCATCTCCACATGCCAGCCGTAAAAGGAGAACTCCAGTTCGTTTCCATCCCGGAGCTGTCCCTCAATGCCGATATTTGAAGATTTCCCGGCTTGCAAGCTCAGGTAATCGACGGTTACGTCCTTTCCCTTGGCATAAAAGGACACACTGAGATCCCTGACGGGAACCTCCCCATAAAAGGCGTTCCTTGCTCCGGCACTTCCGTAGACTTCCAGATTCCCAAGATCCTCTCCCCTGCCGCTGAGTCCCAGATCCGCGCTTACGCGCCCGGATACCTCCGGCACATACTCCGAAAGATGGGCAGCCTCCAGGTTCTCCGCCTTCAAATGGGCAACATAGCTCATGTCATCCAAGCGGAGCTCTCCCTCACCCTCGACGGTTCCGTCAAATACTCCCGCCGAAACATCCTGAAGATGAAGAATATTGTCCGCGAAATGCACACGGGCCTTTCCCTGGCGAATGGCAATTCCCTCCGCTTCTCCGAAGGGCACGCGAAATTCCCCATCCACGGCGGGATTCGTAAAGGAGCCCGTCACATGGGCCTGAAAGGACACGGGACCATGAAAGGGAATGGTCGGCAAAACCGCACCCGGGTCAAATGCCTCGGATTCCGCATGGAGATCCATAAAGGGTGCGCCGGTGTCCCAGCGAAGTTTGCCGTGGATGTGAGCCTTCTGTTCCGCTGCTTTCGCATCCGTGAACAACATGAGTTCCGAGTCCGTAAACGTGGCGAATCCGTGAATATCCTCGATCTTCGTCTGTTCCACCTGCACGGAACCCCTTTTGTATTCCGCTTGGCCGCTAAAACTCAACTCTCCGTATTGCTGGAGAATCGCCACCTTTGCCTTCGGGATCTCCCCGGACAGGATCCTGACGTTTTCCGGGATCACGCCGTCGGGAACCAATGGTAGATACTGCTCGAGATCCACATCCTCGACCTTCGCCGTGACGATCTTTCGCTCATCACTCACCGTGCCCTCAGCCCGGAGCTTCGCCCCGCGAACATCCGCTTCGGCCTCGGCCTTCATGACAGGATAGCTCCCCATGTCCAAGCCAACGGACAAGTTTTCCAGGAGCACTTCCTTTCCCTCTGCCCTTCCGACCAGAGTTCCCTCTTCCACACGCACCTTGCCGCGGAAAGTGTTTTCCCCGCCTTCCTCCGAGACAATATCCTCTGCGTTCCAAGTGCCGTCCTCCCGCTGTGACAACCGGGCGTTCACCTGGCGGAGAACCACCTCGTCCACCGCAGCTGCGGGATCCCCTGAAAACACGGAAAGCAGGCGGAAACCCACCCTGGCCTCTTCGACCCGGGCAATACATTCCGCCTGCTTGTCATAGACAGCAATGTCCTTGATGACAAGGGAATGGGAGGATTCCATCGAAATGGTTCCGATCTCCACCGGCACACCCAGAATTTCCGTCGCTTTTGCAGCAGCGGTTTCTCCTGCCATTTCCATGAAGGAAGCCGATCTCCCATAGAGCCAGACGGCAAGAAGAGCGAAAAACGCACATCCTATGAAAATGCCCGCTGCCGTCTTGGCCCCTTTTCCCTTCATTCCATACCCCATCCTATAGATTCAGCGATTTCTTTCGACTATCTCGCCATCTCGGCTTCCACAGACTTCCCGTCCACTTTCTGAGCGCTTTCCGCAGCCTCTCCCCGAGCTTCCCCGGTGACATTCGTTCCTGCTGTCTCTGCGACCTTCTTTGCTTCCGCCTCAGCGCTCTTCTTCTCCGCAGCCTTCGCTTCGCTCGTGGGACCTGCAGACGCTTCCAAGCCAGGCACTGCAGGAGCAGGAGTCCCGTCCATCTGCCGGATGGGGCTGTCCACCACATCTCCCTCGCGAACCATCCCGGCCTCCCGTGCCTTTTTCACGGAGTTGGTTTTCAGCTCTTCGTCATAGTAACGGGAGGTATTGACATCCACCGGCACACCCATGGCCGAATCCAATGCGGCCTTGCTGGTGTTGTAAGTGTAAAGGGCGCTGTAATAATTCGTGCGGGCAGCATTGAGCTTTTCCTCTGCGGTCATGACGTTGAGGTTGGTATCCACGCCTGCGCTGTAGCGCACCTGATAGATCTTGTAATTTTCCTCGGCCTCTTCCACGGCGACAGCCATTGTATGGATATTCTTCTCCGCAGCCAACAGATTCAGGTAGTTCTCCCTGACATCCAGCTGAATATCTTCTTTTTTCTTCGCCAAGACTTCCTCTGCCTTTTCCAGCGCAGCCTTTTGCTCGTTGACACTGGCCGCTGTCACGCCGTTGTCGAAGATATTCCAGTTTGCCGTGACTCCCGCCGTCCAGTACTCGTTCTTGTTGTCCTTGAAGGGCCTGTCCCCAAGCAGGTACTTCACCGCCTGGGCATTCAATGACGGGCGGTACCCCGCTTTCGCTGTCTCCACCGCGGCCTTCGCCTCTTTTACGGCGTATTCCGCAGCGATGTTGTCCGGACGGTTCAAAAGAGCATACTCCTGGCAGCCGACTTCCGTGAGATCGTATTTCGTGTACCTGAGATCATCCTTGATGTCCAGTACCGTGTCCGTAGGCAACCCGATGAGATTGTTCAGCGTGGACATGGCCACATCGTAATTGTTCTGGGCCGTTACCAGATTCTGCTGGGCATTTGCCAACTCCACCTGGGACTGGAGGACGTCAGCCTTGGCAACAGTCCCCACGCGGTACTGGGCGTTGACGTTGGCGAGATGCACTTCCAGCCTGCGGACAGAATCCTGCTGCACATCGATGTTGTTGCGGCACTGCAGTACCCGGTAATACTGCTGCATGGTATTGTAACGAATCCTCTGCTTCGTATATTCCAGCGTGAGATCCGATTCGTTCAGGGCATACTGCCTGTTCTTGATATTGTTCTCATTCCTTCCGCCCGTGTAAATGGGATAGGTGGCCGTGAGATTGTTCGTATACCCGTTGGAGTAATCCGCAGACTCGTAGTAGCTCCCGCCGTAGTGCAAGGCACTCCCCGTCCAGCCCAGATTGAGTCCCGTGGCGCGTCTGGCGTTATGAAGGCGCCATTCCGCCGCCTTCTGATCTGCCTTCGACTGCTTGATGGTACGATTGTTCTCCATGGCCATCCGCACGCTGTCCACAAGGCTCAACTCCACCGTATCAGCCGCCATGGCAGTGCCCATAACCGCAGCGCTCATGATACCCGCAACTGCAATGGATGCCATTCCCTTATAAAAAAGCTTCGATGTTCCCAACGCCAATTCCTCCCAAACATCATCTATGGAACTGTTCAGAAATAACCTAATACACCTTGCCTGTCAGAATCATGGACTGCACTGCCGGTCAGACAGCGCTTCGCCACCGGCACATCAGCCAGTCGACGCAGCACCGCCGCGCCGCCTTCCTCCGCCTTGTCCCGGCAAATTCGTCCCGTGTATGCCGCCGCGATTATTTTCGCACAGTTCCTAAGCTGCATACCCGTATATTATAACGCCATTGTTCCAGTTTTGCCAAGGGCAAAACTTCCGCTTGGCGTTTCTAGGGAACCACTGATTAATTCAGCCGCCCACCTTGACGCATCCTGCGCGTCCTCCCTGTGTCGACAAATCCTCGACATAGCACCACTATGACTGCGGTTTGTCTCCTTGGGAGGGACACGCAATCTACGCCAATCTGGACGACTTCATTTAATCAGCGGTTCCCTAGCTTTGCGTCGCAACGAGGCGGGAGACGTGTACCCCGCGGGTATATGCTCGCCACCTGTGCTGGATGTTACCCTCCGCCTGCGGAGGCTGGGGGCATCTTCGACTCGTTATAACGCAATCATTCGGATTTCGCCATAGTCCTTAAAAGGTCTTGCGAATGCCCATATAGGCAGCCCTTTTATCGCCGTCCGTCACGTTGTTCAATTCTCCCATGAGATAAGTTCCGTCACCGACCTCATACTGGGTTCTGAGTCGAAGAGTCACATTGTTGAGATCGTAAGCATCGGCGGAAAACTTCCATTTTTTCCCCGCATACCCATCCAGTCCCACGCCGGGCCTGCTGGCAATGACCCCTGCGCGAAAACCGACATCTCCCTGCCGCTTCCCCACCTGGGCATTGAACAAATTGTCCTGGCCGATGTCATCCAGTCCGAGGGAAAGAAACGTGCCCTTCTCCTCCCCCACGTCCACATTGAAATTCGTTCGCCAGTCGCGTTCCTTGCCGCTGTAAAGGACATCCACCGAGGGCTTCACCTGGATGCTCCCCGCCTTGCCCAACATTTTGTCCGCCTTGTCCGTGAGCGTGCGGGCATTGTGAATCGTGGCCTTGAGATCTTCCGCCGTCTGGGGATCTGTAACAACCCCCTCGATGCTGGCTGCCATGCGCTCTACCCTGGCACTGGTATCCGCGATATTCTGCAAGGTGAGCCGGAGGTTTTCCGCCGTTTTGGGATCCCCTGCCACCCGATCCACATTTGCCATCATGTGTTCCACACTGACCATGGTGCGCTGCATGCCAGCAGTGGCGAGCGCCAGATTTTGCACCACCTCGTGGACTCCTTCCTGGTTCATGTACACCATCTGTTCCAATCCCGCCATGAGGCCGCTGATATGCGCCGACGCATCCCGCATATTCACCGCCATGTCCACCATTGTGCCCTTGAGGGTCGGATCGCTGATGATCTCGTTCATGGAGGCCAAAATATCCTGAACCTGCACAACGGCCTTGCTGATATTCGCAAACATGGCATCCATGCCCTCCTCGTCCTGCCCGATGACGTAGTCCCCGTCCTCAAACAGATGGGAAATATCCTTTCCCGGCATGATGCTGACGAATTTCTCTCCCATGACGCCGGTGGATTCAATGGTCACCAGGGAATCCCTCGGTATCCTCATGCCGTCCTTGACACGGATGGACACGGTAACCCCGGCCCCCTCGTTCACGATGCCTTCCACGTTTCCCACCGGAACGCCGGAAAGACAGACCGTTGACTGAGGCACAAGTCCCGTGGCCTTGGTAAAGCCGATGTGGAGCCGATAGCCGTCGCTGCCGCCGAAGCGGAAACCGCTGAGATGAGCCCACACCACTGCCAGCAGGAGGATCCCCGCCAGGGTAAAAGCTCCCACCTTTGCTTCCTTCGTCATTCGCTGTCCCCCTTTATCGTCCGCAGGGTACGGAAAAAATCCTGCACCCGCGGATCCTCCAATTTCATGAACTCCTCCACCGTTTCCAAAGCGATGAGTTCCCCCTCGTAGATCATGGCAATCCGATCCGCAATGCGACATGCGCTGGCCATGTCATGAGTGACCACAACCGAGGTCACATCGAGAGTTCTCTGGGTATTCACGATGAGCTCGTCGATCTTCGCCGTCATGATGGGATCCAGCCCGGAGCTTGGCTCATCGTAGAAAATGACACTGGGATCGATGGCAATGGCTCTGGCGAGGCTCACTCGTTTCTTCATCCCTCCGGAGAGCTCGTTGGGCATCATGTCCTCCACCCCGTCCAAGCCCACGAGATGCAGTTTCTGACCCACGATGGAGCGTATCCTTTCCTCCGGATAGTCCCTGTGCTCCCGAAGGCCAAAGGCCACGTTTTCCCCCACCGTCATAGAATCGAAGAGAGCCGAGTACTGAAAGACCATCCCCATGCGAAGGCGCAACTTGTCCCACTCTTTCTCCGAAATGCGGGAAACCTCCTGCCCGTCGAACCATATCTCCCCACTGGTGGGGCGTATGAGACCGATGAGGAGCCGAAGGAGGGTGCTCTTGCCCGAGCCGGATCCGCCGATGATCGCAAGAGTCTCGCCCCTCCGAATCTTCATGTGGATATGCTTCAAGGCAGCTTTTCCGGAAAAATCTTTGTTCACGTCCACTAATTCTATCATATTCTTCCCCAAATGAAAAATCAAAACAAGACGAAGGTCAATACTGCATTCAAAAAGAAAATGACGATGATGGAGGTCACCACCGTCCAGGTTGTCGCCTTGCCCACGCCCTCCGCTCCATTGGGACAATGGAGCCCATAGTAGCATCCCAGCACTGCAATGACATTGCCGAAGAAGATCGCCTTGATCATGCCCCCCGTGATGTCGAAGGCATCACAGAATCGGTCGATGGAATTTAGGTAGAGATAGGAGCTGACGCCGGAATAGTAGACCGCAACCACCCATCCTCCAAGGATGCCGATAATATCCCCTAAAACCGTCAGAAGGGGCACCACGATCATACAGGCCAGCATGCGCGGCACGATG
>CAMIWP010000019.1 GCA_946402475.1 uncultured Selenomonadaceae bacterium | reverse complement strand
GTCATCGAGGAGGTCCAGGCGTATGCTCCCGCCGCTGACATCCTGATTCGGTCTACCGTGCCTGTGGGCTACACGTTGCGGTTGCGGGAGCAGTACGGCAAGGAAAATATCTATTTTGCGCCGGAGTTCCTTCGGGAGGGGAATGCCCTCCATGACAGCCTGCATCCCTCCCGCATCATCGTGGGAGACAAGGGGGCGGCGGGGCATCGGTTGGCGGGGTTCTTTGTGGAAGCCGCAAAGGCGCAGGATGTTGCGGTGCTTTTGACGAATCCCACCGAGGCCGAAGCCGTGAAACTCTTTGCCAATACTTACCTGGCGTTGCGTGTGGCCTATTTCAATGAGCTGGATTCCTATGCGGAGGTGCGGGATCTGGAGGCGGGGGAGATCATACGGGGGGTCTGCCTGGATCCTCGCATCGGGGATTTTTATAATAACCCGTCTCTTGGCTATGGGGGATACTGTCTCCCAAAGGACACGAAGCAGCTGCTGGCAAACTATCGAAACGTTCCGCAGAATCTCATCTCGGCGATTGTGGCGGCAAATCGTACGAGGAAGGATTTCATTGCCGAGGAGATTCTGGAGATGGAGCCGAAGACGGTAGGTATTTATCGCCTTACCATGAAGACGGCGTCGGACAACTTTCGTTCCAGCGCCATCCAAGGAGTCATGCGGCGCATCAAGGCGAAGGGTGTTCCCTGCGTTGTCTATGAGCCGGCCCTGCGGCGGGGGGATTTTTTTGGCTCCCCGGTGGTGAGGGAATTGGGGGAGTTCAAGCAGCGAAGCAGCGTCATTCTCGCGAATCGGTGGGACGATGCGTTGGCGGATGTCCGGGAGAAGGTGTACACCCGGGATTTGTTTCGCAGGGATTGATGGGCCCGGGAGGTGATGAAGTGCGTGTCGTCAAGTCCATGGAGTATGCCGGGAGCGAGTTCCTGCTGCATTTTTCCGACGGAGGTTCCAAGAGCCTGCTGTCTTTGCCGGAAGCATTGATGTTTGCAGGGGATGACGATCGCAGGCCGCTGACGGGGAGGATCCTGGAGATCCTTCGGGGGTTGGGCAGGACGCGGCGGCCTATGACGGATGCCATCCTCGCCCTGCTCATGATGGGAAGGCTGGGGGAGGAGCCGAGACCCTGTCACTTCCTCCATGTGGGCGATGCTCCAGATGAGGCGCTGGAAACATGCTGGAGGAGGCTTTCCCAGGTCTTTCGGGAGGGCGGGACCTTTCGTTTCGCGACGGGAGAGCCGGAGGTTCCCCTGCCTTGGCAGTTCTTTGACGGGGTATTCCTGGATCACACGGGGGAGTCCATTTCCAGCGGCATAGTGAGTCGATGCGTGACCGGGCTGAGAGAGGGAGGTTTCCTGTTCTGTCTGGTTCCCCGGGAGGACATGATTCGCTGGATGGAGATCGCGGATCCGCAGGGAGAGGCATTTGCCATTACGGGGGAAGGATACCTTTTCTTTCGGCGCAAGAAGAGGGTGGAATGTATGGAGGAACAGATGGGGGAGGCAGGCAGATGACGGAGGAAAGCCGGGACGCATGGATGGGGGAACGGCGGCCTTGCCTGGATGGGGCGGAGTCGGGGAACCCGGTCGGCATGGCTGCGGGGGAACTGGCGGAACATCTGATGAAGTTTGATGTGGTGAGTCTGGACGTCTTTGACACAGCCGTTTTCCGTCCCTTTTCGAGTCCTGTGGATCTCTTTATGGTTTTGGGAGAACGGCTTTCCTTCCTGAATTTCAGTCAGATCCGCGTGAATATGGAACGCCGGGCGAGGAAGATCAGGAAGGAGGCCGCAGGGGACACGGAGGCTGATCTTGGGGAAATCTACGCCTGCGTGGAGCGGGAAACAAGGATTCCGAAGGAGGTCGGCATGGAGGCCGAGATCGCTGCGGAGGCGGATTTTGCCTTTGCCAACCCGTACATCCATGAGGTCTACCGGCTGCTCAAGGGCGCGGGGAAGACGGTGGTCTTCACCTCGGATATGTACCTGGGGGAGGCCGCGATCCGAAGAATCTTGGAAACCTGCGGGTATGACGGGGGAGAGCCCCTCTTCGTTTCCTGCGAGTATCGTGTCGCGAAGTCCGGCGGAGGGCTCTTTCGGAGGGTGCGGAGCGAGATGGGAGAAACTCTTTCCTATGTCCATGTGGGGGACAATGCGGCGTCGGATGTCCGAAGCGCCGTGGAACAGGGGTTTGCGGCGGTACACTATGGAAACGTGAACTCGGAGGGAACTCCCTTTCGTGTGCCGGGGATGTCGGAGCTGACGGGAAGCCTCTACCGAGGGATTGTCAATGCCCATCTCCACAACGGCTCCTGTCGGTACAGCGTCCCCTACGAGCACGGGTTCCTCTATGGCGGGCTTTACGTGCTGGGATTTGTTCATTGGATCAAGGAGTATTGTGAGCTGCGCGGCATCACGAAGGTGCTGTTCCTGTCCAGGGACGGGGAGATCTATCGGAGGGTGTTCCGGCTCCTGGGAGGACATACGGAGTCTTCTTATGTGTACTGGTCGCGCCTTCCCACTATTTGCCTGGAGGCGGTTCGGGATCGCCACAATTTTTTGCGGCGAGGGATCCGGGAACGAAGGGCGGATGTGCGGCCTATGACCGTTGCGGAGAATCTTCGCATGCTCTGCCTGGATCCGCTTGCGGAACAGCTTCCGAAGTATTCCCTGAAACCGGAGGCAAAGGTTTCCGAGCCAGGGAACATCGGCCGGTTGGAACGGTTGGTGACGGATTGCTGGGACGATGTGCTGGGGATTTATGAGAAGCAGGAACGGGCCGCGAGGGCGTATCTGGAGGCGTGCATCGGCGGCCACAGAAAGATCGCCGTGGTGGATACCGGGTGGTATGGCAGCGGCCCTCTTTCCGTCAAGTGGCTGGCGGAGGAGCGATGGAAGCTGGGCGTGGAGGTGGACTGTCTCCTTGCAGGCAGCAATGCAAGTCCCGATGTGACGCTGCCCGTTGTCATGCACGGACGGATCCATGCGTATCTTTTCGACTGGAGCAGGAACCGGGAGCATGCGGCCTTTCACGCAAGGAGAAATCCCGGGTGCAACAACACCTTTTTCGAGCTTTTCACACAGGCGCCCCATCCTACCCTGGAGGGGTTTTCCTGGGAGGACGGGCGCATGTCCTTCCGTTTTGGCTTTGCCGGTGTGGAGAACTACGAGACGGTGCGGGAAATCCACAGGGGCATAGGGGACTTTGCACGGCATTATCTGCAGGCAGCGCGGAGGGAACCCTGGCTTCTTCGGGTCGAGGGCAGGGATGCCTATCTTCCCTTTCGATTCATCGCATCCTTTCCGGAATATTTCCAGCGATTTTTTGGAGGATGGAAACTCAAGAGGACGGTGGGGGAAAATGCGGCGTTGGAGGATCTGGAGACCTTGGAGAGCATGATGGAGCGTTGCGGGGTGAGTGTCCCGGGGGTGAGAAGGATGGAGCTGACGAAAAGGGAGGGCCGGGAGCCGCTCCTGCATGGCATAGAGGATGAGGAAGGGGCAAGCCGGGAGGAACTGGTGATGGAACTGCGGGCCTTGCGGGGCATCCTGGCGGCTACGGAGGAACGGCTGAGCCGCAGCCTGCGGCGGCAGGAAGCGTATGAGCGCCGTCTGGCGGAGACGGAGAAGCGACTGGGGGAAGGGAACGGTTGAGTCATGGAGTATCGCGCGGGTTTTTTGGAGGATGAGGTCATAGAGGGTTATCGGGTGGATCGGGAGGTCAAGGGGATCTGGGCCGTCTATTTGGAGCTCTTGACGGTATTCCAAACATTCTGCGAGGATCATGGGCTCCAGTTTTTCATCGGCTTCGGGACGCTTTTGGGGGCTGTTCGCTATCGTGGGTTTGTCCCATGGGATGACGACATAGACATTGTGATGTTCCGGGAGGATTTCGAGAGGCTCGAAGAGCTGGCGGGGGACGTACCGTCTCCCTATGCCCTTCTGTCCCCCGACCTTGCGCCGGGATTCTGGCATCGGGGCATGATGAAGTTCTGCCACGGCGGGACGAGTTGCATCGAGCGAAGGGATCGTCTGCAGCGTTTCCCTCAGGGCATTTCCCTTGAGATCCTTCCCCTGGACGCCGTGCCGGAGGATGCGTCCCTTTGTGTGGAGCAATTCCGGGACAACGCTATCCTTCAGAAGCTTCTCTGGATGCGCCGTTACGGAAATGCCAATGACGTGTCCACGGAATGGACTCCCTACCGCTGGGTGGGGAGTCTCTTTTCGGAGACGCACCTGAGGCAGCGGATCAAGGAGAATGCGACGCGGTACAACGTGGGGCCGCAGAAATATCTTTCCATGTTTACGAACTGGGGGCCAAGGTTCAAGGTGTTCCATGCGGAAGACTTTGCCACCGCCGAAAGGCTCCCCTTTGAGGGCCTCAGCCTTCCGGCGCCTGCGGGTTATGAACGGTGCCTGAGGATACATTACGGGGCTTCTTACCGCCAGCCGCCCCCGGAGGAGAGGAAAAGGCCCAAGCATCCGGCCTACTGGTCCTCGGAAATTCCTTGGCGGGAGTCCCTCCGGCAGATCAATGGATGGAACCGCATGACGGCGGGAAAGGTGATCGTCCTCTTCGGGGCGGGGCACATGGTGGGAGAGTACCTGAGGCGGACGGGGAAGGATCTTCGGCCGGAATTTCTGGTGGACAATGACGAGAGGAAATGGGGAACGGCATGTCACGGCTTCGAGGTGAGGAAGCCCGATGCCCTTCTGGAGATTCCCCCGGGAAAGCTTCATCTCGTCATCTGCAACAACTATTTTCGTCCCATTGCCAGGCAGCTTCGGGGGATGGGCATCCAAAGATACTTTATTTTCCCGGACAACTGGAACGTGCTGTTCTGTCCGGTCAACGAGATCTCGAAATATCGCTGAGGGGGCGTGGAAATGACGGGAGCAAGCTCTGCCGGGTTTGACGGCAAGGAATTTTATTTCGAGGAAATGGGCGGGGAACGGCGAATCCTGCTGAACGCGGCAGAGGTCGTGATGCGGGACGGCATTGCGTCCATGCCGTGCATGGCGGGGAGGGTTCGCTTCCCGGAACGGAGGGAGGCATTCCTTTCCGTCCTCATGGAGAGACTGCAGGCCCTTGGCGGAGGGGAGGCCGGGCTGGAGGCATCTTTGGTGCTGCTGCTCTCCCTGGAGGCCATGAGCTGGGAGTCGCGGCCTTACCGGGCGGTCAAGGCGGGGGGCCGAGACGGCGATTTGCTGTCGAAGGGGCTGGGAGCGGCCTTGGGGATGATCCATCCCGGGAGCGTTTTGCATGTTCCGGGAAGGAAGGAGATGCTGCCGGAAGAATATTTCGACCTGGCGGTGGTGGATCACGCCGGGGGCTGCCCGGACAGCCTCGTGGCAGCGGCCAAGAGGAGCCTGAGACCGGGAGGGCGTCTGTTCTGCGTCTCGCAGGGAGATCACGGGGAGCGGCTCTTCCGCGTGCCCAAGGGGGAGATGGAGCCGTTTCCCATCGCAAAAAAACGGAGGCTTCTCCTGTGGGACAGGACCCCGGAGGATTGCCGGGAGACCTTCCGGCGGAATTTTCCGGGGCTGGAGGCACCGAGGGGGGAGATGGCCTTCCGAAAGAGGAAGACGGTGGTGTTCCTTCCCTTCCGGGTGGCTTTCTGGGACTCCATGGAGAGCATCTGGCGCGCTGCTTCGGAGGACAGGGAGCGCTGCGTTCCTTACGTGGTTCCCATCCCATATGCGGATCTGGACAGGGAGGAAAAGGCCGGAACGTGGCACGATGAGGGCTGGAAATTTCCGGAGGAGGTGCCCGTCATCCCCCCCGATTCGTTGGACATATCCCGGCTGAAGCCGGACATCATCTATATCAATCATCACTTCGAGGACGGAAGCCATGTGGTGGCGGTGGAGGAACGGTTTCTGGCGAGGAACCTGCGGCCCTATGCGGGAAAGATCGTGTACGTGCCGTATTTCACGACGGGGCGCAGGTGGCCGGAATCCCATCTCTACGCTCCGTGCTATCCCTTCGTGGACAGGATCGTGATCCAGCGCCCTCGGATGGAGGTGGCGCAGATGGGGCTGGAGGGGGCGCCCATGAAGGCGGGGGACGCATGGTCCGTGGAGGACTGGATCCCCCGGGAAAAGCTCCTGCCTCTCGGGTCGCCGAAGATCGACCGGCTGTTCTGGTGCGAAGCTCACAGAGAGGTGCCCGGGGCATGGGAGGACAGGATCCGGGGACGGAAGGTCGTCCTCTACAATACGAGCGTTTCTTCCCTTTGCAAATACGGCAGTCGCTTTCTTCGTAAGATGGCGTATGTTTTCCGCGCCTTCGAGGGTCGGGAGGATGTGGTGCTTCTCTGGCGGCCTCATCCCTTTCTGAGAAATGCGGCGAAATTCTGCGGGGAAGAGTTGAGCGAGGCGTATCTGGCCCTCCGGGCAAGGTTTTTGGAGGAGGACATGGGCATCCTGGACGAGACGCCGGATGCCGCGATGGCCATTGCGGCGGCGGATGCCTATGTGGGGGAGAGCAGCTCCTCCATGGTTTCCATGTTCGGATTCGTGGGGAAGCCCATCTTCCTGACCTCCATGGTGAGGCTCTGGCAAAGGCCGAATGAGGAGGAGATCGCGACGGTCCGGCTGGGAGGAGGATTCTTCCGGGGGAATACATGCTACTTCCTATCGAACGACTTTCATGCCCTCTGCCGCATGGACATGGAGCGCCGGGAGGTCCTTCCCGTGCTGGCTTTCGGCGACGGCCCCAACGGGGAGACGTACGGCGGGCCATGGCGCGAAGGGGATCTCCTCTATTTTTCGCCCAATACGGCCAAGGATCTTTTGCTGTTTGACCTCGGTCAGGGGAAAACGAAGCGGATCCCGCTGAAACACCCGAGGAAGAAGGGAAACCTGGGGGGGATGTTTCCCCATGGGGAGTATCTTTACTTCCTGCCGAACGGCTATCCCGCCATGGTCCGCATTCACAGGAAGAGCCATGTGCCGGAATACTTTCCCTTGGATGATCTCCTGCCCGCGGGGAACTTCGGCGGGGTCGTCCCCTACGGCGAATTCCTGTATTTCCTGCCCTCCCGCTATCCTTCCCTCGTGAGAATGGATACGAGGACGGGAGAGATGACCTACGACGGGGCGTGTCTGAAAAGACTCCATGAGACCAGGACTTCCCGTCAGGGGAATGTGATGGCGGGGAGATGCGTGAGGAAGGGACGGCAGCTCCTCCTTGCTTCCCGTCTCACCAACTTGGTGCTGGAGCTTGACATGGAGACCGGGGCGTGGCGTTATCATGAGGTGGGGCCGGAGGATGCGGACAGCAATGTCATGCTCAAGGAGAGCGAGGATGTCTATTGGATCTTTCCTTGGAGGACGCGGAAGATTCGCCGCTGGAACTTTGCCACGGGAGAATGCGGGGTAGTGGACGAGTATCCCGAGGGATATGCTTGCGAAAAGGACTGGGAGGACGATGAGACCACCTATCCCTTCGCCTATGTGCGGCGCGTGGGTGACGAGGTATGGCTGTACCCCTCGCATGGGAACATGATGTTGCGGCTGGACATGAAGGCGAGGAAACTGGTGAAGTGGGATGTGGAACTCCCGCCCCACGGGGGAAAAGAGGGGACGGCGTTTTCCCATCAGAGCATGTTCCTCGGCATGCTGGATTGGAACGGCGAGCTTTGGGCCCAGAGAAGCTATGACAGGAAGTTTTTGGTCATCGACAAGGAGACCCGGGTGTCCAGACTGGAACCCGCCATCCGCATGAGCATGGAGGTCGCGAGAAGTCTCATGGCCCCCGTGAAGGATTCTTTTGGCCCGGTGAACGACGATGTGCCTTATGCGGTCCAGGAGGACATGCTGGGAAGGTCTGTGGGAGCATTTCTGGATTACGTGGTCCGGGAAGAGCATGACAGGGAAGCGCAGAAGGTGAAATTCTCCGTTCTGGCTGACCATTCCGACGGGACCTGCGGCAGGGCCGTCCATGGGAGCATGATGGATCTTCTGGAGGAGGGAGGAAGAAATGCCGGTATTTCATGAGCTGCCAAGCGCTTGCAGGGAAGTGTCTTCCTGGGAAGGGCGTGTGGCGGAGTACCTCCGTCTGGCAGGGGGAAGGGAGGCGCTTCCCCCGCCGGACGAGGAAGAGGATTTTCGTGTCTTCCCACCGTTGAGCGACTTTTCCGTGGGGTTCCTTGGGTGGTACGGGTTTCGGGAGGGAGCGTCCCTTTTGGAGATTGGCGGAGGTTTTGGCGGCAGAGTCGGAGGATATTTGGGGAGATGTGCGCATGTGGTTGTGACGGAGCCATCTCTTCCGAGGGCGAGAGCCATCTGCGACAGATATCCCGAAGCCGACGGCTTGGAAGTGTATGCGGGGGATTGGGAGGAAATTTCCTTTGGGGAATCCTTCGACTACGTTGTGTTTGCAGGCGGGCTGGAGGTCGCGGGAAGCGGCACGGATGACCTGCGGGTTTACGCAGGCTGTGTGGGAAAGCTGCGCAGCTTGCTGAAGCCGAGGGGCATCCTTTTTGTGGCGGTGGAGAATCGCTATGGGTTGCGATATCTTTGCGGGGAGAGAGAACGCCATACGGGGCGGCCTTTCGCCGGAATCGATCATGCCATGGGAAGCGCGAAGGGCCGACCCTTTTCCAGAGAGGAACTCCTCGAAGTCCTTCGCATGGCGGGAGAGGAACGGTTGAAATTGTATTATCCCCTTCCGGACTGGAGGATGCCGCAGCTTATCTATACGGATGGACATCTTCCGGAGGAAAACATCAACGAGAGGCTCATTTTGTATCATGAGGACATGGATACTCTGGTGGCCGATGAAAGGAGGCTGTATCGAGATGTGATCCGGAATCATGCTTTTCCCTTTCTGGCCAATTCCTTTCTGGCGGAATGCGGCCCGGGGGAGGAACTGTCGGATGTCTGCTATGTGGCTCTTTCCACGGACCGGGGAAGGGATCGGGCCATGGCAACGGCCATCCACGGGAGCGGGATCGTCACGAAGCGCCCCCTGTTCCCAGAGGGAAGGGCGTATGCCGAGGGACTCATGGGAAAGGCGGAGTGGCTGGAGGAGCACGGCGTTCCCATGCTGGAGCAGCGATGGGACGGGGAGGGGATCCGGATGCCCTACGTGCGCGACGAGACCCTGGCCATGTACCTCAGGCTTTGCGTCCGAAAGGATCCGGGAGAATTCCTGGATATTCTGGATCGACTGTGGGACTGCATCCTTTCCTCATCGGAGCATGTGCCGAGGGAGCGGAACGCCCTGTCCCATCGGCGGGATCTTCCTTGGGGGCCGATCCTGCAGGAGGCGAGCATCGAGCTTATACCACTGAACTGCTTCTATGACGGGCAGTCCTTCCTTTTTTTTGACCAGGAGTATATTCGGGAGAACTATCCGGCGAAGTATGTCATGTTTCGAGCCATTCATTATATCTGCGCATTCGATCCGGGCGTGAAAGAATATGTGAGCGTACCGATGCTGAAGGAACGGTATGGACTCTCGGAGCTTTGGGAGATATTTCGCCGGGAGGAGACGGAAAAGTTTCTGCCGGAGGTCCGTCGCCATGCGGCCTACCGATTGTTTTATCGGCAGGTGTATCCGGAGCGGAAAAGAATCGGGAAGAATATACGGGCGTTGGAGGCGAGAAAAGCGTGAATGCGGAAGTGTCAAGGATGAGACGCCAATACGGGACAGGCTATGTGCAGGGAACTTTCGATATGTTCCACGTGGGGCATCTCCTTCTCCTTCAGAGGGCGAGGGCGTGTTGCGGCAGGCTGATCGTGGGGGTAGTCTCCGACGAGCTGAGCGAGAAGTACAAGGGGAAGCGGCCTGTGATACCGTATCATGACCGCGCGGCCATCGTGGGAGCCATCAAGGGGGTGGACGAGGTCATCCGTGTGGATGTGGGGCATGACAGCAAGCTGGAGATCTGGGAGCAGCATCCCTTTGACGCGCATTTCTCGGGAGATGACCACAAGGGATGGGACAAGCTCATCGGGGAGTTTCGCCGAAGGGGTGTGGATGTGGTGTTCTTTCCCTATACGGAAAGGGTGAGCTCCACGAAGTTGCTGGAGCGGATCCGCTCTCGGGAAGGATG
>CAMIWP010000018.1 GCA_946402475.1 uncultured Selenomonadaceae bacterium | reverse complement strand
TCGATCTTGGTATGGGTTAGGAGATACTCCATCGTTTCCCTGCTCCTGAGTCCGCCCACCAAGATGACGGGTACGGTTACTTCCTCGGCAAGTTTGGCAGCAAATTCGGAGAAATAACCTTCGTTCACATGGGGGCGGATGCCGCTGACCGAGGTGCCGTTGCCGCTGACCTCGATGGAATCAACGCCCTCTGCTGCGAGTTTTTTGCAGACGGCAAGGCTTTCCTCTTCCGCGAGACCGCCGTAGGTGAAGTCGCTGCAGTTGATCTTGACGGTAACGTGAAGAGTGGGCTCCTTTTCCAGAACGCCATGCAGGATGTCCAGGAGGATGCGCATACGTCCCTCCGTGCTCCCGCCATAGGCATCTTTCCGATGGTTCACTCTGGGGCTGATGAAGCGGGAAAGAAAGAAAAAGTGCGCCGCATGGATTTGCACTCCGTCAAAGCCCGCCTTCCCTGCCCTGACTGCCGCATCCACGAATTCCTCCACGACCCCGTGGATCTCCTCTTCCGTCATATCGTCCGGCTCCGCCTGCAAAAAGCGTCCGTCTTCCGTCTGTCGATAGTAGGCGCCCAAAGCAAGCTGCGTGATGACAGGACAGTTTTCTTGATGAATGACATCCACCAGCTTTTTGTAAGCCGGGATAAGCTCATCTCTTGACAGCCGCATCATGCCGTCAAAGTAGAAATCATGGTCGGATACACTGGTGAACCCTGTAATAATCGCACCGACACCGCCCTTGGCCAGTTCTTCATAGATTTCATAGGCATTATCGGCAATGCCGCCGTCGGGACCGGCAATGCCCTCCCATGTTGCAGATCGCACCAGTCGATTTCTGGTGAGGAGGTTCTTCATTCCCACAGGGTCAAAAATTTCTCTCATATTAGCCCACTCCTTGTCTTTCACGATACAACGCACTTTACTTTTCTTTGTGACTATCCTATAATATTCGCAACAAATGTACAAGTATGAAGAAATTTCTATGTTACTATATTTTATGTACTAACGTGAAAGGGCGTGGCTTCATGGGCAAAAAAAAATTGCCTGTCGGCAAAAATATCTATGAGACAGATTGTCCCATCCTCTATGCAATGGAACTTTTCGGGCAGAAGTGGAAACTTCCGATCCTGTGGTACATCGGTGACAGCGAGGTGATCCGCTACAACGAGCTGCAACGGAAAGTTGTAGGCATCACCGCCACCATGCTGTCCAAATGCCTCAAGGAACTGGAGCGGGATAAGCTCGTGCATCGCAAGCAATACATGACCATCCCGCCCGTGGTAGAGTATTCCCTGACAGAACTCGGAAAATCCTTGCTTCCGGCGTTGGATTCGATTTATCAATGGTCGGAGAAGCAGATGCATGTTGTCTCTGGGAGAAAGCTATGAAGAGGATTTTCGTTGCGCGGCGAGTTCCTTGCCTTCCTTGCCCGTCAGATGCTCGATGTCCATGACCAGCACGCAAAGGGCGTTGATCGATTTTCCGATTTCCGCTTCCCGGCTTTCCGCCGATTCCCGGGGCGAATACTTGTCGGCAAGGAGGTCAAGCCCGCGGCGTTTGGCGGGATCCTCATTGCTTTCCACGATGCGTATCCTGCCAAAGGCAATGACACTGCGAAAATATGTGGTATATTTTGCCGGGACGATCTCGTCCTGTCCTATGACACAGAAGGTCGCCTTGGGATTGCGGCGCAGGGCATCCAGCTTGTGTCCGCTCTTCGCCGCGTGGAAGTATAGCTTGCCGTCTGCATAGGCAAAGGAAATGGGCACGGCATAGGGATAGTCATCATCCCCCGCAACGGCGAGGACACCGGAGGCGGCTCTTTGCAGGATATCGTGGCAATCTTCTTCCGGCAGCTGTTGATTCTTTCTTCTCATTTCTCGAAACATTTGCACTATCTCCTTTCCTTCTATGTTATTCTACCTATTTTTCAGCGATTCCTGCCAAGGGATAAGAAATACGGCATCGGATCGCGAAAAACTTTGGCCGCGAAAAGAAGGAACCGCCGTCCTCATGGCGAATCATGCTATACGAGGGGCGTTGTCCCCGTGTCCGGGAACCGAGGCGCAGAGAATACTTCCGATCATAGGTGGAGCAAAGGCGTCATGAATGAACGAAGATATATCCTTCCCGCCGTGTTGATCTCATCCTTTATGTGCCCATTTCTTTCGGTGGCCATCAACGTGTCCATCCCGACCATGGCTGCGGAATTTCAAACGAGCACCACGGATCTGAGCTGGGTCATCACGGCCCTTCTGATGGGAGCCGCTTCCGTGCTCCTGCCCTGCGGCCGTCTGGCGGATATCCTGGGGCTCAAAAAAATGTTCCAAGCGGGCACGGCCGCCGTGGGCCTTGCCTCCTTCGTCTGCGGCCTGGCCCCGAACGAATCCATGCTGATCGCCGCGCGTTTTGTGCAGGGCCTCAGCCTTTCCATGATCTTCGTCACCGGCATGGCAATGCTCGTCTCCTCTCACAACCCGAAGGAGCGCGGACGTGTGATCGGCTGTTCCGTGGCCGCAACCTACTCGGGGCTGTCGTTGGGGCCGTTCTTGGGCGGGCTCATCACCCACTACGCCAGCTGGCGGCTCATCTTTTTTTTCTCGGCGGCGGTGTTGGCCGTATCCTGGTATCTCAGCCGAAACATAACGGTAGAGTGGCGCGGTGCGCCCGGAGAGCGTTTCAATCCTGTCGGCAGCCTGCTTTACTTCGCAGCTTCCCTGGCCTTTATGTACGGCCTGTCCACGTATGTCACCAACCCCGATGCCCCGCTGCTGATCGCCGGGGGAGTGTGGATCGCCGCAGTTTTTCTGCTGGAGGAACGCAGGTCCGCCGCTCCTCTTTTGGAGTTCTCCCTCTTTCGCAATGTGATCTTTGCCATGTCCAACTTGGCAGCTCTCCTGCACTACAGCGCCACTTTTGCCATCGGTTTTCTCATGTCCCTCCATCTGCAGGTACTTCGCGGTCTGGACGAAATCACCGCCGGCAGCATCCTGCTTTTGCAGCCGGTGATGATGGCCGTGCTGTCGCCCGTGGCAGGCAGGTTGTCCGACAAGCTGGAGCCGCGCATCGTGGCCAGTACGGGCATGGCGATGACGGCCTTGGGCATTTTCGCCCTGTCCCGCTTGTCGGCGGGAACACCCCTGTATGCAGTATGCGCCGTGCTCCTTTTCATCGGAATGGGCTTCGCCTTTTTCTCATCCCCCAATACAAATGCCATCATGGGAGCCGTATCCTCCCGGGAGTTCGGCCTGGCCTCCTCCGTCCTGTCTATGATGCGCATTTTCGGCCAGTCCATGAGCATGGTTCTTGTGACCCTGCTCCTGTCGGCTACCGTGGCACCGAATACGGATCCCTCTTATCTCTCCTCATTGGAAACGGGCATCCGGGATATTTTCTTGCTGTTCTCCGGGGTGTGCGGCGCGGGAGTCTTCGTATCCCTTTTGCGGGGAAACAGGAAAGGTCTTCCAAAGGAGTAACATCATCCGCCTGTGAATGCAGCGCCTTTTTGGACAGAGGTAGGTTGGAAATTCTATTAGTTGATAGAAGCAACTATATGGGGAGGGAACCGTCATGGACTATGGCAACATCGGACGAAGCTTTTCCATCCTTCACCGCCGTTCCCAGCTTTTCGTGACAGCGGCATGCGAGAGGCTTTGTCTCAGCTACTTGGAGTACGTGGCGCTCTTGCGGATCCTTTCTTCCGAGGGACTCAGCCAAGAAGATCTGGCAGCAGCCCTCTGTTTGGACAAGGCGGTGGTTACTCGCACCATTGCCCTGTTGGAGGAAAAGAACCTAGCCTATCGGGAAAAGGATGTCAGAGACCGGCGGATGAAGCGCATCTATCCCACGGAGCAGGCGAAGGCGGAGCAGGGCTTTCTGGAGGGAATCTTCGCTTCATGGATGAATTACCTTCGGCAGGATATGGACCCACAAATGACAGAAACCGCCGCCAGGGGAATTCTCCTGGCGGCGGAACGGGCATCCAAAGCCAACATACCGGAACTCGTCCGGCAAATATCATCGGAACTGGGACACGCCTGACTTTTGCGTGTTATCTTATGCGCCTGCGACACTCACACCTTGAGGATGCCTGCGGCAAAGCCCAGGATACCGATGGCGAAGAGACCGAAGATGATCCAGATGGCATTGACCTTCCTCTTCATGAGGGCCATGCAGGCAAAGGTCATGAGAAGGGGCACAAGGCCGGGCATGAGCTGATCCAGAATGCTCTGGACCGTGGTGGTCACAACCTCGCCCTTGGCGTTGGTGATTTCCGAGACCACCACGGGGATGTTGACGGAAGTCCACTTGTTGACCAAGGCGCCCATGACGAAGAGGCCGAGGATGGAAGCTCCCTCCGTGAGCTTCTGGAGCTTGTTGCCGGCCACGTCCTGCACCACGTCCGTACCCTTGGTGTAGCCGTACTGAATGCCGTACCAACGGATGAGCAGACGGATGAGGTTAAAGGCCACGAAGAAGACGATGGGGCCGAGGATGCTGCCGCTGATGGCAAAGGAGGCGCCGAGGGCTGCCGTGATGGGACGAAGGGTGCCCCAGAAGATCGGGTCGCCCACGCCCGCCAGAGGCCCCATCATGCCGACCTTGATGCCGTTGATGACGCCGTCGGGGATGTCCGCGCCGTTGGCCTTCTTCTCTTCCATGGCGGCAGTGATGCCGATGATGGGAGCCGTGACGAAGGGCTGGGTGTTGTAGAACTCCAGATGGCGCTTGATGGCCTTCTTGAGCTCCTCGCCCTCATAGAGGCGCTTCAGGATAGGGACCATGCCGAAGCAGTAGCCAAGTGCCTGCATGCGCTCCATGTTCCACGAGCCCTGCAGGAAATTCGAACGGACAAATGCCCAGAAAAAATCGCTGGATGTAAGTTTCTTTTCCATTGCTGTTCTCCTCCCTTTCCCAATCAGTCGAGCTCGTCGTCAAGATCATCATCCGAGGCGCCGCCGGCCGCCGCTGCGGGAGCTGCCGCAACCGCCGTGTACTTCGGGTTGAGCTGGACGTAGACAACGGCGCAGACGAGGCCGATGACGCCCAAGGCAACGAGGTTGAAGTTGGTGAAGGCCGCAACCACGAAGCCGAGGAAAAAGAAGGGCATGAGATAGTTGGCACCCATCATGTTGATGACCATGGCATAACCTACGACGACGATGAAACCTCCTGCTACCTGCAGCCCGCCGGTGATGACCGGAGGGATCGCATCCAGCATTGCCTGGACAGCGCCCGTGCCGATGTACATGGCAACAAGGGTCGAAGGAACCGCGACGCGGAGAGCCTGGATTCCGAGGGCTCCCAGATGGCAGATGTCAATGCCACGGAGGTTCCCATCCTCGGCATAGCCGTCCGCCTTGTGCTGGAATACCACGGTAAGGGTACGGCAGAGAATCGTGAGAACCTGACCGGCGGCGGCAAGAGGCATGGCGATGGCAATGCCGGCGCCGATGCTCTGATGGCCGGCGACGACGAGGATCGTGGAGATCACGGATGCCAGGGCCGCGTCCGGGGCCATGGCGGCGCCGATGTTCATCCAGCCCAGGGCGATCATTTCCAACGTGCCGCCGATGATGATGCCGGTAGTCATATCTCCGAGAATAAGGCCGGTAAGCGTGCAGGCGATCAGGGGACGGTGCATCTGAAATTCATCCAGGACACTGCCCATACCCGCAATCGCTGATACGATAAAAATCGCAAGAATTTGGATACTGCTCAGTTCCATTGTTTTTCCCTCCATTTTTTAGATATGTTTGCCACAGGGGGAGTTGCCCGCGCAGCCTCCCCTCACGAATGCGCCGTCACTTCAGCACATCCATCAGCATGACCTTCTTGTCCGTGTCCACCTTGCGGATCTCCAGCTCAATGCCCTTTTCGTTGAGCTTCTTGAAGGACTCGATGTCCTTGTCATCCACGGAAACAGCGCCGGTGATTTGATGCTTCCCTTCCTTGAAGCTCATGCCGCCGATGTTGACGCTGGTGATGGGAACGCCGTGCTCCACCAGATAGAGAACGCTGGTGGGATTCGTGAAGAGCAGCAGGCACTTGTCATCTGCGTACTTCGGATTCTCGTAGACGCGGATGGCCTTGTCCAGATCCACCACATGGGACTGGATGCCCGCGGGAGCCACCTGCTTGAGGAGCGTGGAGCGGATCTTGTCCTTTGCCACGTCATCATCGCAGACGATGATGCGCTGGCAGCCGGTCACCTTGGACCACACCGTCGCCACCTGTCCATGAATCAAACGGTCATCAATACGAGCCAATACGATCTTCATCACAAATCCTCCTCATCTTCATCGGCCACTGCACTGGCGTGGAACGTCTGTGCACCATTCTTTCCGGCATCCACGGCCTTCGCCATGATATCCTTGATGTCAGAGCCGTCATCCGCCATCTGGGCGCTGATCATCTCGATGAGCATGGGCATGCTGACACCGGTGACGATGCCATAAGCCTCGTTGCTGATGACCAGTCGGCAGGCTGCGTTGTACGGACTGCCGCCAAACAGGTCGTTGAGGAAGAGCACGCTGCCGTCGCAGCCGTTCTCCTTGAGCTCCTTGATGGCGACCTCGTACTTCTTCACCACGTCGTCCGGCCCTTCTCCCGGGATCAGCGTCACCGCCTTGACGTTTTTCTGCTCACCGCAGATCATCTCGCAGGACTTCACCAACTCCTCGGAGAACCGCCCATGGGTTCCAACGATGATACCGAACATGACACATTCCTCCTTTTCGGCAAAAAATTTCTCCGGCAACCTAATGATAAGCAAACAGCGTGCCAACTTTGTGTATCAAAAAGAAAAACCTTGCAGATACGATGCCACAAGTTCTTTCAGATTTTCTTCATGAAAGACGATACACTTCATTTTGAAGACGATACACTGAGGGACGTGTCTTGATACTGTCCCCACGATCGGAACGTCCTTTGAAAAACCGTCCTCGTCCTGTTTACAAGATTTTGTCGTGTGGGAATTGTAAAAATCCGATCTGTGCAGTATACTCTCTTTGGATTCATCAAAGGGTACCCATCGGAGGTAGATAAGTATGTTAAACAACAAGCCGCATATTGTGGTGGTGGGAAGCGGTTTCGGAGGCATCAAGCTGTGCAAGCTGTTGGCTCGGGAAGACGTGGAAGTCACGCTGGTGGATCGGCATAACTTCCACCTGTTCCAGCCCCTCCTTTACCAGGTGTCCACATCTGTGTTATCGGTGGACGAGATTGCCTATCCCACCCGCAGCTTTTTCCGTGACAATAAGAATGTAAATTTCTTCATGGCGAAGGCGAAGGGCGTGGATCAGGCCAGGAATGTCCTGCTCACCAACCACGGGGAAATTTCCTATGATTACCTGGTGCTCGCCGCAGGCGCTACCACGAACTTCTTCGGCATGAAGTCCATGGAAGACAATGCCTATGGGATGAAGACGATCCAGGAGGCCATCGCCATCCGCAACCATGTCATCCACGAGTTCGAGCGGGCCGACAAGCCCTACCGGACGCCGGAGGAGCGGAAACAGAAGCTGACCTATGTGATCGTAGGCGGCGGCCCCACGGGAATCGAGGAGGCGGGCGCCATCAGCGAGCTTGTGGAGATCCTGAAGAAGGAGTACCACCATCTCGATTTCAGTAATGTCAGCATCAAACTCATCGAGGCTACCGACCATGTCCTGCCCATGATTACGCCGGATCTCCAGGAATACACGATCAAGACCCTGCGGGACAAGGGCGTGGAGGTCATGCTGAACACCCAGGTGGTGGATTATGACGGCAAGGTCTTGACCTTGAAAACGGGCGAAAAGATTCCCACCAGCACGGTTATATGGGCCGCAGGGGTGCGAGCCGTAGATTTCATCAAGGATTGCGGCGGTGAATGCGCCCGGGACGGCCGCATCTGGATCGAGGAAGATCTCTTGGTCAAGGGCGCGGTCAACCGAAATGTTTTTGCCATCGGCGACTGCGCCGCCTTCATGCACGGCGACATGCAGCGTCCTCTGCCCACGGTTGCCCCCGTTGCCACCCAAGAGGCCGTCGTCTGTGCGCAGAATATCATGAAGCTCATCCGTGGAGAAAGTGACCTCATCAAGTTCAAGTACAAGGATCTGGGCGCCATGGCCACCATCGGCAGGGGAAAGGCTGTGGTGAACTCGCCGAAGATGACGGGGTTCATCGCGTGGTGCGCCTGGATGTTCGTCCATCTGATCCGGTTGGCCGGAGCGCATACGAATTTCACCGTCGCCATCAAATGGGCATGGAACCTGTTCTCCGGCATCCGCCTGGGCCGCATCATCACCAGCATCAAGCTGGACAGCGGCAGATTGACGGTGCAGAAGGAGGAAGAGGACTTCTCCCATGTGAAGAACGTGAACGAAGGGAAGCCCGTTATTTGGCAGTAAAACGAAAAACATCCGAAAGCGCCTTCCTTGCTTTTGGATGTTTTTCTGAAAGTATTCTCTGCAGATGAGATACCCCTATGAAAAAAGCGAGAGCCGCTAAGGGTTCTCGCTTTTCACGTATTTGGGCCGTTTCTCTGTTATGGGACGGAATGCTGGCCATACTTCAAAGATGGTATGGTGGTTGGAGGAAGAATCCCCGCTCGGCGATGATTTCCCGCAACGCGAAGCCAGTCCTTTAGGGCAACGACGGCTTTCGCCCGGTGAGCTTCCTTTGGGAAGCGATGGAAGAATCTACAAAGGAGATGTAACTATGAAGTTGTCAAGAGCAAGCATTATCATCTTAGTGGTCACATTTCTGACATGGATGCCATTCTGGGCAGAGGCGGCCGATCCCATACTCGTTGAGGGAGCTATGGAATGTGAAACAGACCTGCTCATCAAAGAATTGGATAATCCTGTGGAGGAACGCATTGGCGGCTGGCGATATGTTAGTGGCAAATATCAAAGTATACCTGTCGTTGTTTCAGTAACCTCCATCGGTATGACGAACGCTGCTGCCGCCACTGCTCTGGGTATCGAGCATTTTCACCCCATAGCAGTCATCAACCAGGGTACTGCGGGAGGACATGACCCCTCGCTCCATTCCTTTGATATTGTTCTGGGAGCAAAGACCTTCGATGCCAGTGCATGGGTTAGCCGTGCGGAGCGCAGAGGTGCAGATGGTAGGCATATAGATCTCAGGCCGACCTATTATTATGACAGCAACCTCAAAGAGGATAAAGCGGAGGTAGAACTGACGGCTGACCCGGAGTTGTTGGAAGTGGCTGTATCAGAAGCCAGGAACTATCAGGCAGGTCGTGTTATCGTAGGGAAAATCTCCAGCAGCAACAATTGGAACCGCCAGATAGATCGCATTCGTTTTTTACACGAAAAGCATGGCTCATCCTGCGAAGAGATGGAAACACATGCCGCCGCTCATATATGCCGGGTTTATGATGTACCATTCCTTGGCATCCGTATACTTTCCAACACAGAAATACATGGCGAGGATTTCAATCCGGCCACAGGCACAGCATGTCAGCAGTATGTTCTCACCGTAATCAAGTCTTATGCCGAGCGTAAAGTCAAGAAGGCACAGTCAAACGGTTGAACATGAAAATAATGGTTGTTTCCTTCCGCTACGGAAAGTTTTCGCTCGCGGCGTCCCTCGCCGCCTGTGGCATGACCCAGGCGATTGCGTTATAATATAACGAGGCGACAAATGCACCTCCGCAGATGGAGGTGTCACATTCCGAAACAGGCGGTGAGCATATACCCGCAGGGCACACGTCTCCCGCCTCGTCGAAACGCCAGTTAGAAGATTTCGCCTATGGCGAAATTTGAACAATTGCGTTATCATCGGTATTTTCGGGTTTTGGCTGTGCCGACGGGATGACGCATGGCCTGGAAGGGGAGACTTTGCTCATGAACGAGGAGAAGAACATTCTGCCGTCACTGGATGAAAACAGGATACCCGCAGGGTTTCCGGGAGGCTTTTTCATCTACAATGCCCTGGGAGACCAGGAAATCTATTTTGCCGATCAGAACGTCATCGAACTCTTTGGCTGCAAGACCATCCGAGAACTGCGCGAGTACACGGGGAACAGCTTTCGGGGCATGGTTCACCCCGAGGACGTCGAAAAGGTGGAAAGCGATGTCATGTCCCAGACTTTCAACAGCGAGAAACAGCA
>CAMIWP010000017.1 GCA_946402475.1 uncultured Selenomonadaceae bacterium | reverse complement strand
TATGTGGGATGAAGAAGCCAACGTATGGATAGCGATTTGTGATGAGATTCCATTGACTTTGGAATCTGAATCATTGGACGAACTCATTAGCCGTGTCCGACAGGCAGCACCGGAAATTATCGAATTAAACAATTTGCCCCGACGCGAATTTTCCGATCATCAAAGACTGCCGGAGGCTTCGGCAATCTGATTGAGCCCGTCCTGGATCAGGGCGAGGCTGACGATCCCAAGGCCGAAGACGGACAGGATGGGATAGAGGATGGGGCCGTTGCTGTCATGGGGGATGCCGTACCGATCCTTTGCCTCATTGACGGTCTCTCCCATCTTGTAAAACCAGTAGAAGGTATAGATCCCGAAGGTGATGAAGGAGTAGAGGAGGACCATTCCGCCGGAAGCGGTGGTTTTCCGTCCTGCGGCGGCATGGGCTTCGTTTGTGACCTTGTAGACCCAGTAGAGGCAGTAAAGGGCGCAGGTCACGATGGAGAGCACGACAGCAAGGAGAATGCTTCTTTTTTCAATCTGGTTCATGGTAAAACCTCCTTTGATACAGTCGAACAGTTCTTGACTCCCATGGGAACCGAAGGGTTGCAGGGAATGGAAATGCGGCCCCTTGGAAGCCCATGAAAGGATACCTAGGGATTATAACGCAATTGTTCAGGTTTTTCCATAGGCAAAACATTCTAAATTGACGTTTCGACAGGTTTATCCTGTCATAACGCAGTTGTTCACATTTTGCCATAGGCAAAATATCCAAATTGGCGTTTCGACGAGGCGGGAAAATTGTCGCCCTCTCTGGTATATTTGCCTTCTTTGTGGTATGATTAAAACTGGTTACGTTTGATTCGGATGATGTTTCCCCGCAGGGGATTTACGGTATATCTGGCGTCGAGGGGGATTTGACATGTTGAAGAGCATTGCGGTAATGACCAGCGGCGGCGACAGCCCAGGAATGAATGCGGCGGCGCGGGCTGTTGTGCGCACGGCCCTGTATGTGGGCGTGAAGGTTTGGGGCATCAACAACGGCTACCATGGCCTGTTGGAAGAGGATATGTTCGAGATGCAGTCCAAGAACGTGGGAGATATTATCCAACGGGGAGGCACTTTCCTGGGAACGGCCCGCTGCAGGCGCTGGAAAACCCCGGAGGGGCGCATGCAGGGATACAAGAACCTGGTGGATCGCGGGATACAGGGTCTTGTGGTCATCGGCGGTGACGGGAGCCTCAGGGGCGCGCAGCTTCTTTCCCAGGAAACGGGGATTCCCATCGTGGGGCTTCCCGGGACCATCGACAACGATGTGTGGGGATCCGACTACACCATCGGCTGCGATACGGCGGCGAACACCATCATCGACGCCATCAACAAACTGCGGGACACCGCTTCTGCTCATCGCCGGGTCATCGTCCTGGAGGTCATGGGGAGGAACAGCGGCTGGTTGGCCATGGTGTCCGGGATCTCCGGCGGCGCGGAGTACATCCTCGTCCCGGAGGCGGAGTACGACCTCGACGAGATCTGCGCGGAGATGAAATTGGCTTACGAGGCGGGCAAGCGCTACATTCTTGTTGTGGTTGCGGAGGGCGCCGGAAGCGGCAAGGAGATCGGCAGGCAGATTTCGGAGAAGACGGGCCTCGATACCCGGGTGTCCATCCTCGGCTATGTTCAGCGGGGCGGATCCCCCTCGGTCATCGACCGGGTGAAGGCGTCCCAGTTGGGGGAGAAGGCCGCCCTGGCCATCATTTCCGGTCTGTCGGATATCGTGTTCGGCTTTGACAAGGGCAATGTGGTGTCCATTAATCTCCATGACGCGGTGACGAACAAGAAGAAGCTGGATCCCGAGTACATACACCTGGCAAGGGTTCTTGCGTGATGGCGGAAGTTTTTTGAACTGAAGACGTGAATGGGATGGGTACTCGATGATTCGGGTATCCATCTGTTTCTTGAAGAAAGGTTGTATGGAATGAAAAAGAAACTACGGGGCTTGTCCCGGATCCTTTCGGCTTTTGCCGTCGCCGGAGCGCTTTGCCTGTCCCCTGCGGGGTCGGAAGCTGCCGATGTTCAGCCTTCTTCTTCCCGGGTGTCGGAGGCCGCCCAGCAGACTCAGTGGAAGGATATCGCTTATGGAAACGCATCCAAAGCGCAAACGCTGGATCTTTACCTTCCCACCAAGGGGAAGGGGCCCTTTCCTCTCATCGTTTTCTTCCATGACAGGAAGGGAGACAAGGGGGATATGGAGGGGTCGGCCCAGCAGATCATGTGCCTCTCCAAGGGCTACGCCGTAGCCTGTGTCAACTATCGGGAGGTTCCCGAGGCCCGCTTCCCGGCGGACGTTTCGGATGCCAAGGCCGCCGTCCGCTTTCTCAAGGCGAACGGCTCAAAGTATGGGGTGGATACCTCCCATGTGGCTGCCTGGGGGGAATCTCACGGGGGAAGGCTGGCCTCCTTTGTGGGAGTCAGCGCGAATCACATGGAGCTTGAGGATTTCTCCTCCGGAGGGCAGGGACAGAGCAGCCGGGTGAATGCCGTGGTGGCATGGTTCCCGTTGCTGAATGAGGTGAGCATGGACATGGATTTCAAGCGACTGGGAATCAGGCCCCTGTTCTATCGCAACGAGGAAAGCTATGGTGCGGAGATGTACGGCGCTCCCATCCAGAGCATTCCGGGGCTTGTGGCCTTCAGCGACCCTACCCGCTACATCAGCCCGGAAGCGGTTCCCTTCTTTATCGTCCACGGCACTGCGGACAATGTTTGTCCCATCAGCCAGAGCGAGCGCTTTGCGGAACGGTTGAGGCACACCATCGGCTCCAAGAACGTGACATTTCTGTCCGTGACGGGCGGGAGACACCGGGCTGCGGACTTTTACGGCAACGAGGACGTGATGAAACAGGTGTTCCGGTTTCTGGACAAGCGGCTGAAGGTAAAGAATCCCAAGAATAAGAAGAAATAGGATTTTGAAGGATTTGAGAGGTGACGAAAATGTTTCTGAAAAAAAAGATGCTGTCCCTGATCACGGGGATTGCCGTGAGCTTTTCCCTGCTCTCGGCGCCTGCGGCTTCTGCCATGGATGTGGGGAATCTCATTGGACTCGGCATCGGAGTGGCTCAGGTAGCACAGCAGAAACAGCAGGTGATGAACTACTTCAAGAAGCTCAATTCGACGCCGGAGGGACAGCAGGAGATTCTGGCCCAGTTGAAAGAAAAATATCAAGTGAACGACGATAGTGAGCTGAACCAAAGATTTGAAGTGATCATGGGAAATCTCACCAATGCCGTGGCGGAGGTGGACCCCAGCATACACAATCTTCCTTATGCCTATTTCATCAACCAGAAAAGCGACATCAACGCCGCCTGCTCCATGGGACATGTGATGATGGTGAACAGCGGGACCTTCCGTCATATCGTGAGTGACGACGAGATCGCCGCCATCGTGGGCCATGAAATGGGGCACGGACAGAAGGATCACGTCATCAGGGGCATTTCCTCCCAGATCGACAAGACCTTGATCGCCCAGGCAGCCGTGGCCCTGACAGGAGGCTCCGCCCTGAGCGGCGTCATCGGCAATCTGGCCCTCAATCATTCCATTGTCCACGGGAACAAGCAGCATGAGTGGGAGGCGGACGGCCTCGCTTTCGAGTACATGATCCGCACCGGCTACAACCCCGGCGCATGCGCCGCGGTCATGCAGAAGTTCATCGAGCTCATGGGAAACCAGAAGCAGGACATCGGCAGCATGCTCCTCAACCCCTCGGATCATCCCAATACGGAAGCCCGTCGGGATAAGTACGTGGCGCAGCTCTATGAATTCAGCGGCAATCATGTGACGGCGGAGAAAGGATCCGTCCTCGTGAACGGAAAAAAGTTCGTCACCCCCGCTCCGGCAAATGGGATGAGTTCCATGGAGCGTTCCTATTTTGTCCTGGGAAACCTGGCGGCGGCATACAATCACGGTCACGCATCATCCTCCGCCCACGTGGAGAACGGAACGGTTATGCTTGGCCCCCAGGCCATCCTGGTTCCCGCAGAGGGAGATGAATCCGCCGAAGTGCTGGCGGCGCGCTTGAACAGTATCAAGTGAGAAAAAAAGGTGGACAGTTCACGCTGTCCGCCTTTTCTTATGCTCTTTCCTTCTTTTTTTCCAATTCGCTGAATGTGTCGGCAACCTTCAGGATCTTGTCCTTTACGGCGAAGAAAGCGTCCACGATCTTCGGGTCGAAGTGGGAGCCCCGCTCTTCTTGGATGATGCCGAGAGCTTTCTCGTAAGGGAAGCCCTTCTTGTAGCTTCGGTTGGAAACCAGGGCGTCGAATACGTCCGCAACGGCCATGATGCGCGCGGAAAGGGGGATGTCCTCCCCGGATAGCCCGGCGGGATAGCCCCGTCCATTCCATTTCTCATGATGGTACATGGCAAGATCCAATGCCTCGTACAGATATTTGGACTCCGGCACTGCCGTGATGAGACTGCTGATGATCCTTCCGCCGACAGTCGTGTGGGATTTTATGATCTCGAATTCCTCATCCGTGAGTTTTCCGGGTTTGTTCAGGATGGCATCGGGAACGCCGATTTTTCCCACGTCGTGAAGGGGGGCGGAGGTGATGACATTCTTGATGAAATCCTCCGTCATTTCCTTAGGATAGGCGCCTTCCCGCTGGAGTTCCCGGGCGATGATTTCCACATAGGCCGCAGTCTTTCGGATGTGTTCCCCTGTGTTTTTGTCCCGTCGCTCCACCATGTCTGCCAACGTGAGGATCAGGGCGTTTTGAAGGTCGGAAATGGTTTCGTTCTTCTGTTGGATGTCCGTCATGTATCGGACACTGTTCCTTGTCATGGTGACAAAGGAACGATAGAGATTCTCCACTTCGTCCCCTGTGTGGATGTCGAGTCTGCTGATTTCCTTCAGGCTTTTTTCCAGGGCCTCCGGGCTGTCGTAAGCGAAGGTTTCAACCGCATGGGCCATGGTGTTGATGGGAAGGATCAGATTGTACTTTGCCAGCCAGAAGGCGGCCAGGAGAATGATGACGAAGATGCAGAGGAAGGTCAGGCACACTTTTTTCAGAAATTCCTGGGACTGGATCCGGATGTTGTCCATGGAAATATCCACGGCGGCATAGCAACGGCAGATGCCCTTGTCATCATAAACCGGGGAGTAGACCGTCAGCAGCCATCCGTAGGTGTCGTCGGAAATGATCGGATCGATGTTTCCTCCCGCCAGAAGGGTGGGAAGGTATTCCGAGAAGGCTTCTTCAAATGCCATGATTTCCCCCGGCTCGGCTCCCTTGCCTTCCTCCGTGTCCAGGTCAAACACCACGTGGCAGCCGTCCTCCATGATTTTATAGACATAGACGTATTGGATGTCCGGCGAACTCTCTTTTATCTGTTGGAGTTTCCTCTTTGTTTCTGCGTATCCCTCGGCCGTTTCTCCTCTGGTGATGTATTCGTCTACCATGGCGGGGTCGATGACGGTTCCCGCCAGTTTGGCGGTTCCCTGTCCCAGTCGCTTATGCTGTTCGATGGAGGCATCCATGTAGAGTTTATAGCTGATGGCAGAGGAGATGGCGGCAAAGAGGAAGAGGGCAGCGGTCAGAAGCAAGAGGATCTTTGTGCGGACGGAACTCCTTCTGCAATTATGTCCTTCCAATTCCCGGATCTCTTTTTGGGAAAGAGATGTTTGCGGTTGATTCGGAAATGATTTTTTTTCGTGATTCATCTTTCACGCTCCTCGTTCAAGATTCCGACGATATGGTGCCATGAATATTTTCTTGTTGCCAGCCGAGGATGGTAGCCACTTTATCTTTCAGGTAGGCCGCGAGTTTTTTGGACCCCTCTTTTGTGGGATGCGTTGTGCCATCGGCAAAGTCTTCCGGCTTCAGCAGGGGACCGTTCTCGTTGATGGAAATAAAATAGAGCTTCTCATATCCTTGGTCGCTCATCTCCTCCACCACTTGACGGATCCACAGACGCGCCCGTATATTGACGTTGTTTGGCACCGGATCCGTGCAGATGATGGGTTTCCCGGGGTTTTTTTTGCGGACGATGGCAATGAGTTTCCTGTAGCCTTCCTTGAATTCCTCGGCGGTGGGTTTGCGATTTGGGTCGGAAAAATCATTGGTTCCCAAGGAGAGGATGATGGCGTCCACGGGGAATTTTTCAGTATCCCATGAAAGATTTTTGGGGGAGAAGCTGTTGGAAAAAAAGGTCCAGTCGTAGCTGTCACAGGCATGGACTCCTTTCAGGGGCCATGTCTCGGTATAGTTATGTGCCACCCCTTGCCCGGATTTCGCCACAACGCTGTAGTCCGCATGGAGCATCCGAGCCAACTGGGGGCCGTAGGACATGTCGTTGTCCTCCACGTCATTGTAATTATTTCCTTGGAAGATGCCGTCATTTATGGCCCCCGCTGTGATGGAATCCCCGACGAATTCAAGGCGGCGCTTCTTCAAGGGATCCGGCTTTGTCAGTCCGGCGCCGTCATCCACGATGAATCCCCGAAATTCGCTGATGCCCGCCTGGCCTTCCGTGGAGCGGACAAGAAGCACTTTATGCTCCCCGGGGGACAGATCCTTTCCGAGAAGGGTGGCCTTTCCTTGGGGCTTCAGGCGGCGAAACGCCTCGCCGTCGATGCTGACCCGCCACCAAATGCCGGATCCCTCCATATCTGCCTTTAGGCTTGTACCCGTAAAGTTTGCTTTGATGTAGGTTGCTCCATAGCCGCAACGCCGTACACCGTCCCTCGCATCCCAGCGTCCGAAGTATTGAATCTCCGGGGAGTCTGCCGGGACGTCCGCCATGTCGGCAGTGGGCAGACTCATCCCCATCAGGGCAAGGGACAGGCAGGAAATACGCAATAGTCTGCGGAATGTTTTTTTGTACATGAGTTCAGCCTCCAATGTAGGAACGCCTGAGCGTCAAGAAGCTCTCGACGCTCAGGCGCATTTCGTTTTCATCCACGGATTTCGCACTTGATCTTTACGATTGTGCCGTTTACTGCTTTGAATTCCATTTTTCTGAAATAGTCTGTGCTGTAGTAGGTGTACTCTGTTTCATTGTATTCCTGTTCGAATTTGTCGGGACGCCCATAGGTGCGTTCCAGTACCGATTCATTCATGCCCACCTGCACCCCGCCGGGAGTTGCCGCTCCTTGTGCCGTCCAGGTCTCGATTTCTTCCACCATATTGGGATTGTGCTCGTATACCTCGATGATGACGCCATTGGGGAAATACAGTTTCTTGCCCGCATAATTGGGCGTCCCAAAGATACTCTTTGCCGCCTCTACAGAGGAGCCCGGGGCAACTCCGCCCAAGGCAATGGCATCCCCGGGCACCGCCGCCAGGCAAAGGGAGGAGCTCATCATGAGCCCTGCGGTAATCGCTGCAATCCAAGCCTTCTTCACGGTTCATACCTCCTGTCTCGACACATTGGAATACTGGAAGAAATTGTTTCACGTGAAACAATTTCTTCCTGCGATATTTTCATTATAGCGTAATAGTTCAAATTTTGCCAGAGACGAAATTTGAATCATTGGCCTTTCAACGAGCTTGCCCTGTCATCATCTTTTCACCAGTTCCTTGGCGAGTTCTACGGCTTTTACTCCATCCGGGGCGTAGGCATCTGCGCCGGCTTCATCGGCGTATTCTTGGGTGAGGGCTGCGCCGCCCACCATGACTTTTGCCCTGCAGCCTGCCTCGTGAAGCTCGGCGATGACCTTATCGATCTGCACCATGGTGGTGGTCATAAGGGCGCAGAGACCCACAATATCGGCATCGTGCTCCATGGCTGCCTTGACGATCTCCTGGGAATCCACATCCTTGCCCAGGTCGATGAGTCGAAAACCGCTGTTGGCGAGAAGGGCTCCCGTGATGTTCTTGCCTAGGTCGTGGACATCCCCTTTGACGGTAGCGATGACAAAGGTGCCCTGATGGGAAGTGTTCTGGGCGGGAAGGAGTTCCTTCAGTTTGTGGAAGGCCTCCCGCATGGTTTCTGCCGAGAGGAGTACCTGAGGCAGGAACATGCGCCCGGCGCCGAAGTCTTCCCCGATGTCTGTCATGGCCGCCGTCAGGGATTTCTCCGTGATCTCATTGGCACCGCGGCCTTCTGCAATGGCTTTTTCCACCAGTTGGGAAATGCTGTCCTTCTCTCCGTCGATGACTGCCGTCTTGATGGCGGAGAGAATGTCTCCCGGAATTTCCTTGGCTTCCGCGGCCTTTTTTGGAACGCTGAGGTTTGCCTCATTCCTGCTGAAGGAAAGGCCGTTGGGATCCTTGCCCAAAAGCGCTGCACCGGCCATGAGGGTATTCTCCATGGCGGTGTCGTAGGGATTCATGATAGGGGCGTCCAAACCGGCAGCGAGACACATGGCAAAAAAGGTGCTGTTGATGAGGGGACGATTGGGAAGACCGAAGGAGATATTGCTGAGTCCCATGGTGGTGGGATAGCCAAAGGTCTTACGATAGCCTTTCAAGGTATCCAGCACTTCGTGGCAGGCGTTGGCGTCGGCGGATACCGTCATGACCAGGGCATCCAGCAGAAAATCCCCATCCTTCAGCCCCTGCTCCTTGGCGGCACGGAGAATGGTCTCCATGACCCGGATGCGCTCTTCGGAGGTCTTGGGTACGCCCTCATCGATGATGGGAAGGCAGAGTATGGCGGCGCCGTATTTTTTTGCCAAGGGAAGAAATCCCCGTAATCGGCTTGTCTCCCCGGTCACGGAATTGATGAGGGCTCGTCCCGGGTAAGCCCGCAGGCCCGCTTCCAGGGCCTCGGCATCCCCCGTGTCGATGACAAGGGGGGCGTCGGTGATGCGGGCGATCTCCGTGACGGCTCGCTTCATGGCAGCTCTTTGGTCAATGCCGCCCACCCCCATGTTCACGTCGAGGAGATGGGCGCCCGCCTTGACCTGGTTCACCGTTTCTTTTTTCACGGAGAGCAGGGAACCTTCCCGGATTTCTGCGGCCAGCTTTTTTCGGCCCGTGGGATTGATCCGCTCGCCGATGAGGCGGGTGGGAAGCTCCCGGTCAATGGTGACGGTCTTGCTGCGGCTGGCAAGGATGAGGGGACGGGGGCGCTTGTTCCTTTTGGGCTCGCAGTTCCTTACCGCACGGGCAAGGGCCTCGATGTGGGCCGGGGTTGTGCCGCAGCATCCCCCCAGGAAGGAAGCTCCCGCCTCCGCCAGTTTCGGGCCCCATGCGCCGAAGTCCTCCGGCCCCATGGGAAATCTTGTTTTCCCTTGCTCAAGATAGGGCATGCCCGCATTGGGTTGCACGCTGATGGGAACATCGCAGTTTTCCGCCAGGGATCTTACGATGGGAACAAGCTGCTCCGGCCCGAGGGAACAATTGACACCGACGATGTCCGCTCCCATGGCGGAGAGAATGACGGCCGCCGACTTGGGATCCGTCCCTGTGACCGTGCGCCCGTCCTCGCTGTAGGAGAGCTGGCAAATGACGGGAAGGCTGCACGCGTCCTTTGCGGCAAGGAGTGCCGCGCGCATTTCCTGGATGTCGATGCAGGTCTCAATGATGATGTAGTCTGCCCCTGCTTCGGCCAGGGCAGCGGCCTGTTCGCGAAATGTCCCGTAGGCTTCTTCGAAATCCAGATCTCCGAGGGGATGGACGAAGCGTCCGGTGGGTCCCATGGAACCAGCGATCTTTGCCCTTCCGGCGGCAGCTTTTTTTGCGATCCTCACAGCGGCTGTATTGATCTCTGCCACGCGGCTTTCAAGGCCGTAGTGTTTCAGCTTCAGGGCGCAGGCGCCAAAGGTGTTCGTTTCGATGATGGTGGATCCGGCATTCACATAGGCTTCGTGTACCCTTTGCACTACCTCGGGCTGTCGGAGGTTCATGAGTTCCGGACAGGCTCCCGGCTCCAGCCCGCCTGCTTGAAGCATGGTGCCCATGGCTCCGTCGAATATGTGGATCATACTGTGTCCTCCCTGTTGTTGTTCCTCATGGATGTTTCCATACTTCACCCGCTGCGGGACGGGCAGTCCTTCCTGTTGCAGCTTTCGCAGCCTCTTGTCGTTCTGTGGTCTGTAGAACCTTCCATTACGGAATCCTTTTGATATAAGCCGATGACGGCGGTGATGGATTTTCGCGGTATGAGCATGAGGGATTCCGAAAGGGACATGCCTATTTTTTCTCCACCGCTCAGGCGAAGAATGTCGGGCTGCTGTTCCAGTGGCCAGTCGCCATAGCCGGGACTGAACCGCCAGCGCATGGCGTATCCCTTGGCCGCCGCTTTGGGGGCAATGGCCTTTTCCATAGCATCCGCCAACTGTTCCACCGCAGTGGTGGCTGCGGCATCCAGGAGAAGGGAGAACGTATATTTCCCTTCCTGGAAGCGTTGGGTTACGGTTTCCTCGATCTCTTCTCCCACAGTAGCCGACAGGAGCACTACCTTCTCACATCCCGCAAGATGTTCTCCGATTTTCTTGCCTATGATCTTGCAGGGGGGAGAGGACTCGACTTCCTGTTTTTCGCAATCG
>CAMIWP010000016.1 GCA_946402475.1 uncultured Selenomonadaceae bacterium | reverse complement strand
GATCTGCCGCCTTCCACGCCAGATTGCTTTCGTCGGCTTCAAGTCCCGGAACGTCGATCTCCAGAAATATCCCTTCCGGGATTTTTTCCATTTCCAAGGTATCGTGGAGCTCAATGGACTGCATAACCATGGAAACCTCGTGGTAGCCATCTTCACGTTTTCCAAGAATGTCCAAAGTGAGATTGATCTTTGCATTTCCGTTTACCCTAATCAAATAATTTTCACCCATCCCCCGAAACACTTCATATCTCTGCAAGTAAGTCTATCCCTTTGATCCTGAAATTTCAGAAATCATGCGCACACATCTAAGCCCAAGTTGAAATGAGAGCAATTTGTAACGATTCTTTCTGGCCTGCCGCCCCTTTTCTCTACGGCATTTTTATCATTTACATTATGCACTCATTTAAGGAAGAAGTAAAGTAGTTGGGCACTGGATTTTCAGGGATGAATCTCCCTCAAGATATTTCTGCGCGCAGAAGGCAGCAAATGATGTACAGGGCAATGAAAAAAAGGGGTACCGCGCGAAACGGTACCCTTTCACATTCTGAAAAATCCTTTTCAAACAGCTTTCTGATCCTTGTCGTTCCTTAAGGAACTGTTCAAAAAAAATTATTTCCTGCCAATTCCTTAGAACTGTGTATCCATTACATCATACCGGGCATTCCGCCACCCATGCCTGCGCCACCCATGGGAGCGGGAGGCTCCTTCTCAGGCTTGTCGGCAACCAAGGTCTCCGTGGTGAGAACCATGGACGCGATGGACGCCGCATTCTGCAGAGCGGAACGTGTCACCTTGGCAGGATCCACGATACCGGCCTTGATCATGTCGACGTACTCGTTGGACACAGCATTGAAGCCCACGCCGTTGCCCTTCTTCTTGACTTCCTCAACGACGACGGAGCCTTCCAACCCCGCATTGTTGGCAATCTGACGAACCGGCTCCTCAATGGCACGCTTCACAATGTTCACGCCAACCTTCACATCACCCTCCGCCTGAAGTTTGTCCAGTGCGGGCAGAATGTCGATGAAGGTCGTGCCGCCGCCGGCGACAATGCCCTCCTCAACCGCTGCGCGGGTAGCGTTCAGAGCATCCTCAATGCGATACTTCTTCTCCTTCATCTCCACTTCCGTAGCAGCGCCGATCTCGATGACAGCAACGCCGCCGGCCAGCTTCGCAAGGCGCTCTTGAAGCTTCTCCCTGTCGAAGTCGGAGGTCGTCTCCTCAATCTGCTTCTTGATCTGGTTAACCCGGGCGTCAATCTCCTTCTTGTCGCCCACGCCGTCCACAATGGTGGTCTCCTCCTTGGAGGAACGCACCTGACGGGCACGGCCCAGATCCTCAAGGGTAACGCTGTCCAACTTGCGGCCCAGCTCCTCGCTGATGACATTGCCGCCCGTCAGGATGGCGATATCCTCCAACATGGCCTTGCGGCGATCACCGAAGCCAGGAGCCTTCACGGCAAGAGCCTTGAACGTGCCGCGGAGCTTGTTCACGACGATGGTGGCAAGAGCTTCCCCATCGAGATCCTCTGCGATAACGACCAACTGCTTGCCCTGCTTCACCACCTGCTCGAGAACCGGCAGGATATCAGCAACAGCGGAGATCTTGCGATCCGTGATGAGGATGTAGGGATCCTCCATGACAGCTTCCATCTTGTCCGTATCCGTCACCATGTAGGGAGAGATATAGCCACGATCAAACTGCATACCTTCCACAACGGAAAGGTTCGTCGTCATGGACTTGGACTCCTCGACCGTGATGACGCCGTCCTTGCCCACTTTCTCCATGGCCTCGGCAATCAGCTTGCCGATCTCCTCGTCCGAGGAAGAAATAGTGGCAACCTGCGCGATGTCCGCCTCTCCCTCTATCTTCTTGCTCTTTGCCTTGATCTCGCCCACCAAGGCATCCACAGCCATCTCAATGCCCTTCTTGACGATCATAGGATTGGCGCCGGCCACCACATTGCGCATGCCCTCGTGGATCATAGCCTGGGCCAACAGGGTCGCCGTAGTGGTGCCGTCACCGGCAACATCGTTGGTCTTGGTGGCGACTTCCTTCACCAACTGTGCGCCCATATTCTCGAAAGGATCCTCCAACTCGATGTCCCGAGCGATAGTAACACCGTCATTGGTGATGTTCGGAGAGCCGAACTTCTTATCCAACACCACATTGCGCCCCTTCGGGCCGAGAGTAACCTTCACGGCATTCGCCAGTGCATCAACGCCGCGACCAAGAGCGCGACGTGCCTCTTCCTCAAATAACATTTGCTTTGCCATTTCACAAGCCTCCAGTATCTATATTTGTGTTTGTTCTTACAGAATCGCGAGGATGTCACTCTCGCGGACAACAAGATACTCCTTGTCATCCACCTTCACTTCCGTGCCGGAATACTTGGAGAAAAGGACATTGTCGCCTGCCTTGACCTCCATGGCGGCGCGCTGACCATTGTCCATCATCTTGCCGGGGCCTGCAGCCACGACAACGCCCTTCTGGGGCTTTTCCTTCGCCGTATCCGGCAGCACAATACCGCTGGCCGTCTTCACATCGCCTTCGGAAACTTCAATGACAACTCTTTCGCCCAATGGCTTAATCATGTTTATCTTCCTCCCATGTATGATTTACATCTCCATTTGTTAGCACTCATCTTCCTTGAGTGCTAACCACATTTCATAGAATACACGTATTCTATCAAAAAGTCAATAGGTAAAAGTCAAAAAAACAAAATATGTTTTTGGACAAAAACGAGGGCCTGTTGCAAATAGTTGCAACAGGCCCTTTATATAACCGTATGCTATCAATCATGCAACGGCTGAGGATGCTTTGTCACGATCCCTGATCTTGTCGAGAAAAGACTCCGTGATACGGATCTCTATGGTGTACATTCTCTCTCTCATCACCGATAAGACTTCATCGCCGAGATATCTCACGAACTCACCCGCATTGACGGCAATCCCCTCGCTTCGAAGATAATGCGCCAGAATGAAATATTCCTCTCTACCCGCCGCACATATCTCCCCATTCGCCCCGTAGAGACGGAAAGAAGGTTCCTGATCGCTCCCCGTGAATACAATGACGCGGTCGGCACCGACGCCACTCCGGCGGTGAGCCAACAGGCGAATCGCTTCCCTGCCCGGCATGTAGTCGCGTATGCCATTAACAACCATATACTCCACGCCATGGATGACATAATTCTTCACGACCATCACAGCTTCCACCCCCGCTTGTATTCCCTCTGTCAGGTATTCCTCGTTCCTCTTGACGGCTTCCATTATATCAAGCATTTTTTTCATATAAAACTAAGAAAATGCTATCTTGTTTGCAAAAAATGCTCTTTTGGTATGGGAAACAGGTGAGTTGATCACGATTTTCTACAGTGGCATGATCCCCATGAGGATGGCAAAGCCCATACAGATGATGGAGAAAGCCCATACGTAGAGGAAGGATGCCTTGATGTGGTCCTTGATGTCCACATCTGCCAAGCCGATCCCTAAGAGGGTAGCCGGAACCATGGGACTGATGAAGGTGGCGCAGTTGCGGCAAATGACCATGGCCACCGCGATGCCGACGGGAGTGATGCCAAAGTTCTCGCCGATGCCGATCATGACCGGAAGCATGCCGTAGAAGTAACTGTCGGTATCGAAGGCCAGTGCCAGAGGCACGGAAAGCGTTCCGATCACCACGGGCAGATGTTCGCCGAGAGCATTGGGCAGGATCAGCGTGATGAGATCCGACATGCAGGTGACCACGCTGGCAACCTTTGTGCCGTCTACGGTAACGGTCTTGACGAGGATACCCATGAGCACCGCCGCACCCATGAGTGTGGAGCACATCATAAGAGCGGGAGCCGCATGCATGTTGATGATCTTCTTGTGGGTCTTGGCCACGAGGCCGTAATTCACGATGAGGGCAATCGCCACACCGATCATAAAGGGCATGTAATCCGGGAACTTCCCCCATACCAAAAGGGCGATGACCGCCAACGTCAGTGTGATGTTGAAGGGGAAGAGCTTCGGGCGCGCCAGTTCATTCTTCTCTTTGGCAGTCTTAGCTGCGGTTTGCTCATCCACCTGAACCTCGCCCTCCATCTGGGCCAGCTTTCCCGTGAGACCTGCGCCGCGGCGTTTCTCCTGCACACCGGCCAGAAAAGCATGGGCAAGGCAAAGGACGATTCCGAATCCTTGTACCGGAAGAATGGTGCGCCAGAGCTCACCGGCCTCAATGCCAAGCACCGTGGCGGCGCGCATGGTAGGCCCTGCCCATGGCATCAGGTTCAGCACACCCATGGCCAACACGCAGACGCGAAGGAGGGTCGTGGTGCGCATGTGCATTTTCTTGTAGATGGGAAGCATGGCGGGAATGACGATGAGAAAGGTGGAAGCCCCGCCGCCGTCCATGTGGGCGATGAGGGCGATGACACCGGTCATCATGGTCACGCCGATGACCGTATCCCCTACATACTGCATGAGCTTGTTGATGATGACGTCGAACATGCCCGTATCATTCATAATGCTGAAATACAGCACGCTGAAGACGAACAGGGCCGCCGTCGGGCCCGTACTGGCAAAACCTGCCTTCACCAGAGTTCCCAGGTTGGGGAAGGTATAATAGCCACCCGCCACCAGAATAACCCCCAGGATGGTAGGAAATACGATAAAAGCGATACTCGGCAACGTCTTGCTCTGGAAAAGCGTGACGACAATGGATACAATGCAGATAAAGCCTAGTATGCCTACAATGGTAGGATCCATGCCTGATGCTCCTTTCTATGCTTCCAAATTTTGCTTGCGCGTTTTTTTCTCACCGAATGCTACCTCATATAGGAAATGAGTGACCGCCAAAATGTCCGCGCACCCTCCGGGGCTGATCCATCGTCGAATGAATTCCTCATCCATCTCGTCTATGAGATTTCTGCCCTCCGGTGTGCGTACTCCGCCTTTTTTCAGAGCCTCGGCGGCAAATTTCTGAACAAATCCCATGGTTTCCATGTCATGGCGTCCCAGGATATTCGTATCCATGGATTTCGCCATGATGTGAAGGAGTGTTTCCACCAGAACCTCGTTGATGCTCAAACCCTCAGCCCGAAGCTCCCGATAGACGGGCAGCGCGGTTTTCCTCGCTGTAGGGAAACCGCCTTCCGCCTCGCCCCTTGCGCCGGTGACCCCATACCTCACGTACATGGCCTCGCCCTTGGTGAGCCCGGCTCTGTCCTCGATCCTCGCATAGGCCTTATCGCAAAGGCCCCTGCACATGGCTGCGGAAAGTTTTCCCAAACGCTCCGCCGTGAGAGCTTCTCCCCCGGATTGCGCCCAACCGGCGGCTCCCGTCAGGATCCCGAGGCTGAAGATCATCCCCTTATGGGTATTCACTCCCCCGGTCATCCGAAACATATCCTTCTCCGCCAAGCGTCCGGCTCTTTGCAGGTACGGCAGGAGATCCTCGATGGGCTCGTCGCCGTGTTCGCTGCCAATGGCGGCAAATTCGTCGAAATGTTTCCGAAGGGCAGCGGCCGAGGACATGAACGTAAAGAAATCCATGTCCTCGTGCGCACCGTTGTTTCTTCTGTCCACCAAGCCCGGCTTTGGGGTGGCGGAGACTTCATAGAGCATGGCCTCCACAGCCAAGGCTCCAATGGATTCCATCTCAAAGCACCAAGGGTTTGATCTTCCGAACGACATCCAGAATGGTGCCATCCCGTGCCTCCAGGACGGCGATGACCTGATCCTCCCATTCCAGATCGTCGGGAGTTCCCACAAGACTGTAAGCCTTTTCCTGAAGAGACTCAATGCTCACATGGGGGATCCCCGCATCATCCAAGCACTTCACCAGGTCGGGACGCTTGGGATTCACGGCGATGCCGTAGTCCGTCACAAGAACATCCACGCAATCGCCGGGGGTGGTCACCGTCACCACCTTCTTGCAGACCGTAGCCATGCGGCCCCGGGTGAGAGGCGTCACGATGATGCAGCACTTGCTGCCCTCTGCCGTATCGGGATGTCCCCCCGGCGCGCCGCGAAGGACGCCGTCGGATCCCGTCAGCACGTTGACGTTGAAATCCGTGTCGATCTCAAGGGCCGCCAACACCACGAAATCCAACTTGTTCACATAGGCTCCCTTGTTGGCCGCGCTGGCGTACTCGCTGGTGGAGATCTCCAAATGCTTGTCCGGATGATCCGCCAGATGCTGGATGGCCTTCATGTCGAAATCCTGGGTATCCAAAAGTTTTTCCACAAGGCCCTTGTCCATGAGATCGCAGATGTTGCCTCCCATGCCGCCGAGAGCAAAGCCCATCTTGCTGCCCTGCTTGTCCATATATTCCTCAAGGAAGCGGTTCACGGCAAGGGAAGGGCCCCCCACGCCGGTCTGGAAGGAGAAACCATCCTTGAAATAGGGGGTCGCCGCAATGATCTTGGCGCAGTTCTCCGCCATCATCAGATTCCTGGGATCCTGTGTGATCCGAGCTTCCTTGGTGCCGATCTTGGAGGGATCGCCGATCTGATCCACCACCACAACGCAATCCACGTCGATGGAACTGATGGGGGACGGCATATTGGGAAAAGGAACCAACGTATCCGTCACCACCACCACATGATCCGCGTAATGGGAATCCGCTACCGCATAACCCATGGCACCGCAGTTGTTCTTTCCGCCCGTTCCCTTGGCATTGCCGTAATCATCCGCAGTGGACGCGGCGATGAAACTGATGTCCACATGAAGCTCTCCCATCTCAATGGCCCGGGGGCGTCCGCCATGACTGCGGATGATGGCGGGAGTCTTGAGCTTTCCCGCGGAAATGACCTCGCCGATGCGGCCCCGCACGCCGGAGGACTGAATGCCGATGATCTTTCCTTCCTCAATGTAATCCGCCAGAAGATCCTGCGCGCTGCCGAGAGAAGTTGTGGCGACGGTCAGGTCCTTGAGGCCCATCTCCTCCACCAGCACCTTCATGACCATGCTGGTCACATAGTCGCCGTTGCGGAAGGCATGGTGGAAGGAAACCGTCATGCCGTCGTGGGCGCCGCATTTCTCGCAGGCCTCGCGGATGGTCTTCACCAGCTTGCTCTCCTGCGGCTTCTCCCGGCGAATGACCGTGGGACCGGCTTTTTTGAAGGTCTTGCCGTCCAGATGGAACTTGCCCTGATAGACTTCTTTTCCGTCCTTCAGGAGCTCCTCCGGTATATCTCTTCCTACTGCGTTTATCATCTTTCATTCTCCTCCCCGGCTCACAGATCGCCGTGATAGACGCCGCAGGCCTTGGCCAGGGCAATGACACGACTGGCATCCTTGATGAAGGCGATGTCCACCATCTTGCCGTTGACGGTGTAGACGCCCACGCCCTCCTTCGACTGTTCCTCGTAGGTACGGACGTAGAGCTCCGCCTGGGCAATCTCCTTCTCCGTCGGGGCAAATGTCTTATGAACATAGGCAATCTGGCGGGGATTGATGAGGCTCTTTCCGTCAAAGCCCATGTCATGGTTCAAGCGAACCTCTGCCTGGAAACCTTCCTCGTCATCGAGATTCGTAAACACCGTGTCAAAACACTGGACTCCCGCTGCTCTTGCCGCCAAGAGCATGAGGCTGCGAGCCGTGTTGATCTCAATGCCCCCCGGCACCACCTTCACGTGCATGCTCTTGCGGAAGTCGCCGCCTGAAATGGCAACGCCCAACATGCGATCCGAGGCCGTGCAGATCTCGTAGGCGTTCAGGATGCCCTTGGGACTTTCCAAGGCTGCCATCAAGAGAGTGCGCCCCTCCTCCACGCCGAATTCCCTCTCCGCTTTCAGCACGTGTTCCTCGACGATCTTCACATCCTCTGCGCTCTCGCATTTCGCGATGCGGACACCATCCGCCCCACCTGCGACGCAGACGCGGATATCCTCCTGCCAGTGAGGGGTATCCAGCCCGTTGATGCGGACGATGACCTCCGTGTCGCCGTAATCTATTGTCTTCAAGGCATGGTACAGAGAGAACCGGGCCGCGTCTTTCTGGTTTTCCGCCACGGCATCCTCCAAGTCCAGCATGATGCTGTCCACTCCGTAAATGTAGGCGTCCTTGATGAGCCCGGGTTTTTGGGCATTCATGAACATCATCGTGCGGCGCAAACGGAACCTTTCCGGTCTCGGTCTTGGAATCATTGAATCGCACCTCCCCAGGGAACATTAGCCTCCGATACTCCGGCGCTGCGGAACACGGCACATTCCACGCGAGCCTTCAGCGTGCAGTCGAGGGCGCCCTTGTCCACAACCTTCACGTACCCATCTTTCACGCCGAGGCGTTCCAGTGTTTCCAGCACGGTCTTCTTGATCTGTCGCCCGTACTGGTTCATCACGCTGCTTTCCAGCTCCAGCTCGATTCCGCCCGTTCCCGGCGCAACGCTGACCTGTGCATCGCTGGATTCCAACGTCCCCGCAATGGCCGGCTTTTGGATCTCCATTCTCATCTCTCCCTTGCCAAACAAAGTGTATGGATCGATTCCTTGTTTGTATTAAACCACGAATACGACAAATTTGTAAAAGCTCTATTTTTACTGGATTTACATTCCAAAAATGAATAGAATAATTCTCTTATCACCTTGCTTTTTAAGAAAATCATAGATATGATATTCTGTAAAGGAATGATTTTCAACCATATTTTGGAATGATACGATGGGTATTCTCTACTTGGAGGTATCGGATGGACGAACAGGATTTTCAATTGCTGTGCATATTGGAGGAAACCAAAAACATCACCCGAGCCGCAGATCGGCTGTACATCACCCAGTCCTCGGTCTCGAAGCGCATCCGTCAAATGGAGCGGGAGTTGGATGCCACCATCATGCTGCGTTCCCGACAGGGCATCCATTTCACGCCGGAAGGCGAGATCGTTCTGCGGCATATCAAAGAAGCCGCGCGGGAGCTGGAGACCATGCGGCAGGAAATCGGCCTGAGCAGCGGAGCCGTGGCAGGAACCCTGAGAGCCGCTGTCTCCATTAACTATTCCATGTACCGCCTGCCGGAGCAGCTCTTGAAATTCCAGGAGGAATATCCCCAGGTCAGCACCCACGTGATTACTTCCAGCAGTCAGGATGCCTACAAGTTGCTCCTGAACGGGGCCGTCAACGTCGCCATCCTGCGGGGGGAGTTCGAATGGAACGGCGAGAAGGCTCTTCTCGAACGGGAAAGCGTATGCGCCATCACCAGCCGACAGAACGCCGGCATCCCGCTGGAGGGCCTGCCACAGATCGTCCGCCGCAGCGACGCGGCCATGGAACGGGACATCGCCCGCTGGATGCGGGAACAGGGGATCCCCGCTGCCCGCAACCAGATCATCGTCAACAGCACCGCCACCTGTGTGGAAATGGCCCACCGCGGGCTCGGCTGGGGCATTGTCCCGGAGATCTGCCTGGGAGACTTTGACGGTTCCGTTCGGCCCCTCTACTTCGCCAACGGTGAGCCACTCCTGCGCTCCACCTACATCATGTACCCGGAGCAGTCTTTGGAAATGCCTCAAGTAAATGCCTTTATTCAGCTCATTCGCGAAACAGAAAGGAAGGTATGACATGCCGGATATTTCCCGTATCTACCCCAACGACCGTACCGCCATGGCAAAGGTGGACACGCTTTTGGCAGGGGAAGGCATCCGCCGGGACGCCAATCTCGATTACATCTGCGGCATCTACGACGAAGACTATCGGCTCATCGCCACGGGAAGCTGCTTTGGCAATACCCTGCGGTGCTTTGCCGTGGACCACGGGCATCAGGGGGAGGGATTGCTCAATACCGTGGTGAGCCACCTCATGGAATACCAGCAGCAACGAGGAAATTCCCACATCTTTCTCTACACGAAATGCGGCTCTTCTCGTTTCTTTCGAGATTTGGGCTTTTACGAGATCGCCCGGGTGGAAGATTCCCTCGTATTCATGGAAAATCTTCGCAGGGGCTTCGCAGACTGCCTCCAACGATTTCAAAAGGAAACCCGTGAGGCAGGAAAGCACGCAGGGCCTTCGGAAAAGATTGCCGCCGTTGTCATGAACGCTAATCCCTTCACCCTCGGGCACCAATATCTGGTGGAAAAGGCTGCCGGTGAAAACGACCTGCTTCATCTCTTCCTCGTCAGCGAAGACGCCAGCCTCGTCCCCTTTGCCGTGCGCAAGCGCCTGGTCGAAGACGGCGTCCGGCATTTGGACAATGTGGTGCTCCACCCCAGCGGCCCCTATATCATCAGTCAAGCCACCTTCCCCAGCTACTTTCAAAAGGACGATGCGGAGGTCAGCCGCAGCCACGCCCTGCTGGATGTCACGATCTTCGGAAGAATTGCCGCAGAGCTCGGCATCACCCGCCGTTACATGGGTGAGGAGCCCTTCAGCCAAGTGACGAATCTTTACAATCAGGTCATGCTGGAACACCTGCCCCAAGAGGGGATTGCGTGCATCGTGATCCCTCGCAAGGAAAGGGAAGGAAAGGCCGTCAGTGCATCCACCGTCAGAGAACTTCTGAAGATAGGAGATTTCCACTCCCTCTCGGGTTTGGTTCCCCCGTCGACACTGGAATATTTTCGGAGCGAAGAGGCAGCGCCGGTACGGGAAACCATTCGCCGATCGGAACAAGTCGCCCATCATTGATGGCAATAACGAAAACGAA
>CAMIWP010000015.1 GCA_946402475.1 uncultured Selenomonadaceae bacterium | reverse complement strand
ATTGCCCCATGCGTCCAAGTTTTGCTCTTTTTCAAGGTGATACGGTGTCGTAAAAACCTAAGTACAGTTGTACGAAACAAAGGGATTTTACATGACAAAGGCAGATGGATACGAATAGTGGACGTGAAGTAACTTGACAAGGAGTGATTAGGTGGTATAATCCATTTTGGATAGGTGTTTATAAATTCAGTCAGTATGAGCCATCACCACTGCCGAATCAAACGGCATAATACGGGAAGGAAACGTTGATTAAAGGTAACACAGAGGTAACTAATAAAAAAGCTTCCTTTGGGAGGGGAACGCCCATGCGATTGGCAATCTTTGAGATCATCATGACCCCCAGGGGCCATGAAGTGGATATCGACCGGATCATCGTAGAGGAGTTTCAGAAACTGGGGCATGAAGTGGTCTTCTACGTCCCCGAGGACTTCCGGTTTTCCTTTGACTACCGCGTTCCCGTAGAGCGGCTCAAGGGCGGCGTCATCAGCTACAGCGACGTGCGGGGGATCCGAAAGCTTATCCGATCCCTGCGTCGGGAAATGCACCGCCAATCCTGGTACAAGCAGCTCTACCGGGAGGCTCGGGCAGGTCGGATGGATGCCATTGTCGTGCCCACCTCCACCTGGCGCTACCAGAGGGCCTTGGCACGCAACCTTCTGAAGGATTCCCCCGTTCCCTTGATCTTCATCCTCCACGGCATCAATCCCGGGGAAGCGCCGAAGTTCTTCCGCCAGGCAAGAAAGCTCCTGCCCAACGATAAGATCCGTCTGGTGGTCCTCACCTTTGAGGACAATATTTTCGGGGAGACAAGGAAAAACGTATTCCCCATCTTTCCTCCTGCCTATACCCCCCGGGACGTGAAAGAGATGCCACCTCGACGGGTGCTGTCGGAGGAGGATCCGCTGACCATCGGATTCTTCGGGCAGTACCGCAAGGAGAAACGGCTGGAGGATTTCCTGAAAGTCTTTCAGACGGGAAGCTATGACCGTCCCGTGAAACTTCTGGTCCAAGGCTCCACCATGCACCCGGAGGACGCGGAGGATTTCGACCGGATCATAGCCGCCTATGGCGGGGACAGCCGCATGGAGTTCCTCCACCGGGGACTCATCGGCGAAGAGTGGCAGAGAGCCATCCTGGGAGTAGACGCCCTTCTCATGCCCTACTCCGCTCCCCGTTACCGCTATCACTGGGGCGGCATGCTCTTCACCGCCATCGGCTGCCAACGTCCCGTAGTGGCCAGCGACGACATCAACCCGGAGGTCTTCCGGAGCTTCCACATCGGCGCCACCTTCCGAAGCGGGGACTTGGAGGACCTGAAACGAGTGCTGGAGGACTTCGTCAACGGCTTCGACGAAAGGGCAACTCTTTACGAGCAGGAGCTCCGGCTTGCGGCTACGGAGTTCTCGCCGGAGAATTTTGCGAAACGGCTGGAGCGGATCCTGCGAGACTAGAGAGAGGTCCAGGAAGGGGCTTTGAAAAAAGTCGATACAGCCTCTAAAAAACAAAAGCGTTCAAATCGTCAAAAGCCTTATAAATTAAGGACTTTCAGCGATTGAACGCTTTTGTTATGTTGCTGTAGCAACGCCTTTAGGGAGTTTTTTCACACACCCCTTGTCGACTTCTGTTATCTTTTCAGCTCGTCGTATTCGACGGCCCTTCCCACGCTGAAGTGGATGACCCATTCGGTTTTTTCCGGTATGGGCATCCAGTATCCGTAGGCCCTGCCAAAGGGCCCCTCGTAGGCAACGCCAATCGTCTCCTTGGTGTCAATGGCCTTGTTGCAAAGGCAACCCTTGTGATCCTCCGGCTTTCCGATGCTGGAACACTTGATGCCGGGTTTCAGTCCAAGCTCCGCCGCCTTTTTGTTCACGGCAACCATCTCCCTGCTACGCTGGGTGATGGTGACAGGCTCCGGGAAATTGTCCCACATGGCGTGAAATGCGCGGATGATTTCTTCTTCTGTCATGGTATACGCCTCCTCACATCTCTGCGGCACGACTCACAGCAAATCGACCAGAGCGGCCGCCCGCTCGCATCCATCCGTCCCCTTCACGTCCCCCGGGTTCCCGACCTTGGGAACCAGCACCTCGCCGATGCAGTCCCACTTGAGCATGCCAAAGGACTTCAGGAAAGGGGATTTCACATCGTCCATGACGGCGGGATCCTCGCTCATGCAGCAAGCCATGATCGCCGCTTTTTTTCCGGCGAGTTCCGCCAGCTTGCCGCCGACGAGGAAGGAGTACATGCGGTCCAGCACCGCCTTGATGCCGGAGGGCGCGGAAAACCAATAGGTCGGCATGGAGAACACGACAACGTCGGCTCCTTGGACGGCCCGGGCAATCGGGTTGAAATCATCGTCAAAGACGCAGGGATTTTCCTTTTTGAAGCAATTGTTGCAAGCGTGGCAGGGGCCGATCTTCAGCCGTCCCGCATCAAACCTTTGCACCTCGTGCCCCTTGCCTTCGGCGGCATGGATGAATGCCTCGGCCAAAAGGTCGCTGTTGCCCCCCTTGCGAGGACTTCCGGTAACCACAACGATTTTTTTGCTCATAGTCACAGCTCTCCCAATGATTTTTACAACAGGATGTTTTTTTTAAACTCACAGGAGCTTCTCAATCTCCCCCGCCATATCCGCCGGGGTGGTGGTGGGCTCAAAGCGCTTCACCACGTTGCCCTCGCGATCGATGAGGAATTTGGTGAAGTTCCACTTGATGCCGTCGCCCTCCAGATACTCGGGGAAATTGGCCTTGAGGGCCTCCGTGAGCTTGGCGGCGATGGGATGGTTCTCGTCGAAGCCTTCGAATTTCTTCTCCTTGGTCAGATACTGGAAGAGGGGCTGGGCCGTTTCCCCGCGCACATCACCCTTTTCGAAGATCTGGAAGCTGACGCCGTAGTTCCTGCGGCAGAAGGTCTGCACTTCCTCGTTGGAACCCGGCTCCTGCGCCCCGAACTGGTTGCAGGGGAAGCCGAGGATCTCCAAGCCTCGATCCTTGTACTTGTCATAGAGCTCCTGGAGTTCCTTGTACTGGGGCGTGAAGCCGCACTTGCTGGCGGTGTTCACAATGACCAGAACCTTGCCCTTGTACTCCCCCAGGGATTTCTCCTCGCCGCTGTTGGTCTTTGCCGTGAAATCATAGATGCCCATGAAAAAGCTCCTTTCCTTTTGTCCGCAATCCTTTTCCTCAAGATGCAAGGCCCAGAAGGGCGTCGATCTTCGCCTTGTCAAAGCCCAGAACGTAGTCCTTGCCGTCCGCCGTCGTGACGGGAACGGCCTCATCCCCCGTAAGCCTCTGGCACTCGGCCAGGGCCTCGTCGCTGGTCTCGATGTTGCATTCCTCGTACTCCACACCCTTGGACTTGAGATACTTTTTCACCTTGTCGCACCAAGGGCAATTGGTAAGAGAGTACACTTTCACCATAGGATTTTCCCCCTTTTCTTGTTCGCAATGTATTTTTCGGCCAGAATCGCCGAGGTCGTCCCGTCGGCGGCAGCCGTGGTGAGCTGGCGGATCTCCTTCTCCCGCACATCCCCAGCGACAAACACGCCCGGGATCTTCGTGCGGCAATCCTCCCCTGCCGGGATGCGCCCGTCGGCAGCCAGTGCAAGCTCCTCTTTGAAAAGCGTCGTGTTGGGCGAGACGCCGATGTTGACGAAGATGCCATCCACGGGAAGCTCCCTGATTTCGCCGGAAGGCTTGTCCAGAACCTCGATGGCCTCCAGCTTCGAGGCTCCCCTCAATGACTTGATTTCCGTCTGCAAGAGGATCTCCGCCTTGGGGTTCTCCCGCAGCTTCTCCCTGGAGATCTCATCGGCGCGGAGCTCGGAACGGTGGACCAGATACAGTTTTTTGGCGTATTTTGCCAGAAAATTCGCCGCGTCCACGGCGGCGTTCCCGCCTCCCATGACGGCGATGACCTTGTCCTGGTAGAGATGCCCGTCGCAGAGCTCGCAGTAGTGGACGCCCCTTCCGGCGTATTTCTTTTCCTCTGCCAAGGGGAGCTTGCGCCGCTCCATCCCGGAGGCGATGATCACCGTCTCCGCCTCGTAGAGGCAGGACTCCGTTTCGATGAGCTTCGGCGTTTCCTTGAGGCTCACCCTTTGGATGGCGTCAAATTCATCGATCACGGCCCCGAAGGACTCGGCCTGCTGTTGGAGGGTGCCGATCAAGTCCTTGCCCGATACGTTGGGCAGCCCCGGATAGTTCTCGATGCCCGTGGCGTTGGCGATCTGCCCGCCGACGATGGCGGATTCCAGCACCAGCACCGAAAGATTCATGCGGCCCGCATAGAGCGCCGCCGTCAGCCCCGCCATGCCGGCGCCGATGATGACCACATCCTTTTGAACATGCTCTTTCTCTGCCATTTCCTTCCCCCTGTCCGTTTTCCTCGAGTTTTCGTCCCTTGGATCATCCGCGCAGCCCGCCTCGGAACAGCCTGTGCAGGACAAATCCCCACGTATTTTGGCCTTTATGCAAGCAATCGTAACAATTTCAGTATATCATAGAATTGTGACCCCAATGTGACATTTCGGGCATATTTATCACGAAGATGGCAACACGTGTACAAAAGAATCCATCGTCAGGTTTTATCCTCTTTCTTTTCTCTAAAATTTCCGAAGGCCCTCCATGTAAACCGGAGATGAAAAGCGTCAAAATGCCATTGTTCCAGTTTTTCCCTTGGCAAAACCGAAACAATGGCGTTATAATAAGATTAAGTGTGTTTTGCATTCAGCAAGACCAGAAAGACACATCATGGGGCGGTGATCGGGTGAAATTGCCACTCTCGGTATTGATACTGGCGAAGAACGAGGAAAAGAATATCGCGGACTGCATCCGAAGCGCCCTCTTTGCGAAGGAGATCATCGTCATCGACGACGCCAGCACGGATGCCACGGCAGAGATCGCCGAGTCCCTGGGGGCGAGGGTGGTGCAGCACGCCCTGGACGGGAACTGGGGAGCCCAGCAGACCTTTGCCATCCGGCAGGCGTCCCAAGAGTGGATCTACTTCCTGGACGCGGACGAGAGGATCTCCGGAAAGCTGGCGAAGAGGATCCGCGAACTGGTGGAGAAGGATGACCGCCGCTATGCCTACTGCAACGCGAGACTGAGCTATTTCTGGAACCAGCCCCTGCGCCACGGGGGATGGTTCCCTGACTATGTGGTCCGTCTGCTCCCCGCCAAGGGAACCTACGTGACGGGGTTCGTCCACCCCCAGTTCCACCACGACTACGAGGAAGTAAAATTGCCCAGGGAAGAGTACCTCATCCACTATCCCTACCGGGACTGGAATCACTACTTCAATAAGCTGAATTTCTACACCACCCTGGCGGCGGAGAAGAGCCGGGCGGCTGGAAAGACCTCGGGCCTCTTCTCCATGATCAGCCATCCCCTCTGGGCATCCTTTCGCATGTATGTCCTGAAGGGCGGCTGGAAAGACGGCCGCATCGGATTCATACTGGCAGTCTTCCACTTCTTCTACACCATGGCAAAATACGTAAAGCTCTACTATCTGGACAAGAACAACGATCATGTGGGGGATGAGGAGTCATGCAGGAATTCATAGATCTCGGCAAGAAGATATACGACATGAGGAACCCCAGGGAAAAACGCCGCATGGTGGTATTCGTTGTCCGGGCAATGCTCCACCGGAAGGAAATGCGCGCCCTGATGGACTGGTTCCAGCGGGATCCCGTCCGCAGGCAGCTCATCGAGGAAAGCCCCTTCCCCATGGAACAGGCGACCCGCTCCTTTTTTTACAAGGATTCCACCTTTGCGGAAAGGGCCCGGCTCATCAAAGCCCATGTGGCCTTTCTCCAGAAGACCTTGAAGCCGAAGCCCTTCATGACACTGGCCAGCGTCTACGGAACCCACTGCGAAGTCTGGCGGAGCGAGTACCAGGATCTTCCTTGGCGCGCCATCCTCAAGAATGAGACGGGGCAGCGGAAGGAGGGCATGCTTTCCTTGGAGATGAACCTCGGGGAGGAGCATCTCTACCAAATGATGTTCTGGATCGCCCCCGACGAGGAGGGGAAGAGTTCCCTCTGGATCGGTGCCATGCAGGGTCCCAACATGGAGGAGGCCAAAGAGATCATCAAGAAAATCACGAAGGCATGCTTCGGCTACCGAACGAAGAATCTCATTCTCTACATGCTCCGGGCCGTTGCGCGGGCGTGGCATATCCAACGGATCTACGCCGTGACGAATTACGGATACTACGCCAACAACCATGTGCGCAGTAACCGCAAGCTCAAGACGAACTTCGGGGATTTCTGGGAAGAGGCGGGGGGCCGTCCCGCAGAGGATCCCCGCTTCTATCGTCTGCCCTTGGAGGAGCCTCGGAAGTCCATGGACGAGGTCAAGACCCACAAGCGCAATCTTTACCGCAAGCGCTTCGCCTTTCTGGACTCCGTGGACGAGGAAATCGCAGCCAACATGAAGAAGGTCCTGAAATGAAGACATACCGCAACATTCTCGTCAATGCCCTGGTGAACCTGGGGGATGTGGTACTGGTCACAGGCGCCGTCGCCCTGTTGAGAAAGGCCTGTCCCAAGGCGAAAGTCACCATGATGGTGAAGCCCGCCGTGAAACAGGCCGTCATGAACAACCCCGTCGTCGACCGGGTCATCGTCTTCGACTACCGGGCCAAGGAAAGGTCTTTGGAGAAAATGTGGCAGATGGTGAAGCATCTCAGAGATTGCCATTTCGACCTCTCCCTTTCCTTTGACCGAAAGCTGCGCCCGGCGGTTCTCTGCTGGCTGGCGCGGATCCCCACCAGGGTCGGCCCGGACAGGGTCTTTGACGACAATGCCAGCCGCGTCACCTGGCTCTACACCCACACGGTCCACATCGGCCACGATTTGAACCGCACCCTCCAGAGGGAAACCTATCTGGAGATCGTGCGGGGATTCACGGGGGTACAAGGAAGCGAGATGCCCGTCATGGCAACCGTTGAGGCCCGCAACCGAAAGAAGGCCGGAGAGCTTTTGGCGGGACTTCCCCGGGCAGACAAGTACATCGCCCTCTGCGTCAGGGGAACCTTCCCTCTCAAGACCTGGCCAAAGGAGTATTTCGTCGCCTTGGTGAAGGGTCTCCTGGAACGATACCGCGCCGCCTTTCTCATCGTCGGAGCGCCGGGGGACAAGGCCTATGCACAGGATGTCATTGCGGCCATCCAGGGATCCTTGGGAGCCGCGGCGCCCGTGGCGAACTGCTGCGGCGCCACGACCTTGCCGGATCTTGCGGCGCTCATGGAGAGGTGCTGCCTCTTCGTGACGGTGGATACGGGAGCCACCCATGTGGCAGCCACCACGGGCATTCCCATGGTGGTCCTGTACGGCTGCACCCATCCTGACCGCTGGCATCCCGCCAGCGAGAATGCCTTTGTCCTGACCTCCGATGAGCCCTGCTGTCCCTGCACCTGCAGGGCGGAGGAATGTCCTTCTGCGCCAAAGCCGGACTGCCTGTGGCATGTGATCCCGGAGATGGCGCTTGAAAAATGTTTTGATGTACTTGGGTAGGGAGTTATGAGCAAGATTCTTTGCTGGATCACACAACGGAATGAGGAAATCCTGCAGATCGGGGAAGAACTGAAGGCCATGGGCCATGAGACGCGCGTCTTCTTCGCCGACGACTATTACCAGACCTGCAGCTATTTTGGAAAAAAGCTGGATGAGTGGGGATGGAAACGGTGGCGGCAGGCATATCTCCGGCAGAAGCGGGAGATGTTCGAAGGGCTTCGGGAGGCATTCGCGCCGGACATCATCCTCTTCGTGAATTTCTCCCCCATCATCACCTCCTGGGAGAACCTCCGTCGGCTGTCCGGGGAACACGGCCTCCGCTTCTGGTATGTGGACAGGATCGCGGGCTGGAAGGAGGCGGAGGGCCTGGTACCCTTTCGCCCCATGGTCTATGACAAGGAGAGCATGGAATACCTCACGGGCCTCGGCATCCGGGCGGAGTACTGCCCCGTGGGCTACAATCAGGTGTACCGCATCCCGCCCAAGGAGGAAAAGGACTACGACATCGCCTTTGTGGGGCTGCCCTACAAGAACCGCCTGACCCTTTTGGAGACCCTTGCGGAAAGCGCTCAGGAAAAAGGCTGGCGTCTCGGGGTGTTCGGCCCCTTTTACGAGACCAAGTATTTCTGGAAGGGATATTTTTTTCGATCAAAGTATCCCATGCTTTTCCGATACCTGGGGAACCGCCCCCTCGCCCCTGCCCGGGTGGCCTCGGTCTACGCGGGCTCCCGTATCTGCCTGAACATACACGAGAAGGGAAGCCTCGGGGTGAATCCTCGCACCTTTGCCATCATGGCCACGGGGGCCATGGAACTCATGGATGAGCGCAGGGATTACGACATCGTGAGGCCCGGCGTGGATGCGGCAGTCTTTCGGAATGAGGAGGATATGCTGGCGAAAGTAGCATACTACTTGGAACATCCGAAGGAAAGGGAGATCGTGGCCCGCAGCGGATATGAGCGGGTGCTGGGGGTCCGCTCCATGCGGACTGCCCTGCAAAGGGTATTGGAAGCCGGAAGGTAGCGGGAGTGGGATGCAGCGATATGAAGATCGGTTTGTTTGTCAAAGATTTTGCCGTGGGGAAGAAATTCGACGCCAACGGTCTGCCCAACAAGAGCGGCGCGGAGTTCCATGCGGAGAACCACGCCCGCCAGCTCATGGCCCGGGGCCACGAGCTGACCGTCTGGGCGAAGAAGCGCTACTGGTTCACCAAGGCCAGGGAGAACATCGACGGCATTGACTTGGTGCGCCTCCACGGGGGCTTTCGCTGGCTGGAGATCCTCCTGCGGCTTTTCACGACCCATCGGGGAACGGATGCCTTCTACATCATCGGCATCCCGAAATTTGCCGTGTGGGCCGTCCTCTACGCCAGATGGGCCGGGAAGCCCGTGACCCTTTCCCTCACGGGGAAGGCGGAGATCTTCGACGGCAGGGCCAACTGGCGCAACCGGATCCTGGCCAGTTGCGACCGCTATATCGCCACCAGCCATGAGCTTCAGGAGGGACTCGTCCGGCAGGGGAACATCCCAAGGGATAAGGTGACCTTCCTGCCCCATGGCATCGACACCAACCGCTATCCGACGGCAAGCGATGAGAAAAAGAGGGAACTCAGGAAACGGCACGGGGTGGAGGATTCCTCGAAGATCCTCCTCTTCTGCGCACGGATCGTAGTGAACAAGGGAGTGGACACCCTGCAGCGGGTCTGGCCCATCCTCCACAGGAAGGATCCTTTCGCCCATCTCTTCGTGGTAGGGGGAGGACGCCACGAACTCATGGCGGAGCTTCGGCAGATGGCGGAGCGGCTGAAGGGGAGCGTCACCGTCACCGGGGAAGTGGATTTGCCCCAGGAATACTACCAAATGGCGGATGTCTACGTCTTCCCCTCTCGCCACGAGGGGTTGCCCACCTCTCTCATCGAAGCCATGTCCAGCGGACTGCCGGCGGTGACTTCGGACATCGGAGGGTGCGATGATCTCATTTTTGACGGGGAGACGGGATTCCGGGTGGACGCGGAAAGCGCGGAGGCCTTTGCCGAAAGGATCGGCTACCTCTTCGACCACGAGGAGGAGCGGAGGAAGATGTCCCGAAGGGCAGCCGAGTACGCCAGGGAACTCTGCGACTACAGCAAGGTCATCTGGCGTCTGGAAGAGATCATCGAAGGAAAGGGGACAGCTCCATGTGGAAAGAACTGAACCCCTATGACAAGTGGATGTTCGGCGTCCTGCTCCTCCTGACGGCGGCGACGAACACCTCCACGGGAGGAGCGAGCATCGGGATTGTCCTGGGTGCCTTGGTCATGCTGGTGCAGGGGATCCGGACCCGGGCGCTGCCCCGAGTGGACAGGGGAATCGGGACGGTCATCCTCATCCACACGCTCCTCTGGGCGGTGGTGTCCGCCTTCTCCCTGGAGCCTGCTCACAGCTTCAAGGAACTGTGGGCCGCGACCTATCGTTTCCTTCCCCTGTTCTTCGCCATGCTCTATCTTCGGGAGAAGTGGCAGCTTCGATGGATATGGCTGGTCTTTGCCCTTTCGGTCTTCGTGGATGAAGGCAAGGCCATCTGGCAGTATGCGACCTTCCAGGATCTGGGATGGGGGCATCGCGCCACGGGTTTCAACCACTCTCCCACCTTCCTGGCCAGCCACATGCTCATGGCGATTCCCGTGCTGGTCTTTGCGGCGGGACGGGAGTACATGAAGCCCCGGGACAGGAGATTCCTCTGCCTTGCGGCGGCCCTTGCCCTTCTGGTCCTGATCCTTTCGGGAACCCGGGGCGGGTGGCTGGCCTTCCTCGGCACGGCGGCGATCTACGCCGTCTTCGACAGAGCCTATCGCCGCCGCGGCCTGCTGGCTCTCTCGTGCCTTGTTCTCGCCCTGGGCCTGGCGGCGGCGGTTTCCCCCGCGTTCCAGGCCCGCTTGGTCACCCTGACGGACCCTGCCTACCACAGCAATCAAGAAAGGCTTCTCATGTGGCAGTCTGCGGCGCAGATCATCCATGACTACCCCGTCACCGGAGTGGGCATGGATGTCTTTGGCGTGGTCTACAACACGAAATATATCTCTCCCCTGGCCCGGGAGAGAGCCGGCGACCCCAAGGATCCCACCACGGGGCATGGCCATCCCCACAACAATTTTCTGAAGATGTTCTCCGAGGGCGGCCTCCTGGGACTGGGAGCCTTTCTCCTGCTCCACGGGTATTTCTTCTGGAGGTTCCTCCGGCTCCGGCGCGGGGAGAAGCATCCCTTTCCCTACGGCCTCATGGGGATCCTCGTGCTGGTGGCCCTGCTCTTGGAGGGAATGACGGACACCAATATGAACCAAGTGCCCATCATGCGGGAATACTGGCTTCTGTCGGGCACCGTCTTCGCGGCGGCCAGGCTGGAGGGAATCGCCGACGGATGACGGGCCGGACGGCATCATGGGAAGGAATGGGTGAGGCATGGACAAGAAACGGCATTGGGCAGGCATAGGGTTTGCCATCCTGGTCTTTTTCCTGCTCTTGGCTTTTTTCACCGAGGCGCATCCTCTGGTGATGTACGACGGGGACGACTGGAATGGGCTGTCGAAGCAACGCAGCATCGCCTTTCCGAAATGGCACGACCACAACCCCATCAAGGTCCTGCCGGAATCCCTGATGCCGCTGGCGGGATCGCTGGCGGCCTATTTTGTGTGCCCCTTCCTCGGGGATTTTGTCTCCTCCGTCACTCTGGTGTCGGCGGCTCTCGTCAGCCTCGCCGTTACCCTTTGCGTGTTCCTCTTCCTGAGGGTCATGGAGGGAGCTTTCTCCCTGGAGCCTTGGGCAGCCTGCCTTTTGTCCGGGATTTTTCTCGCCTTTCACTTTCTCATCTTCCGGGGAGGGGAAAGTAATGATCTTTACCTCTTCGCGGCGCCGAACTTGACCTGCTACTACAACTACACCATACCGGCCCTTCTCAATATGACGCTGGTGCTTTTCTTCCTCTGGCGGGGAATCTCGGGGAGCCATCCGATCGAGGGA
>CAMIWP010000014.1 GCA_946402475.1 uncultured Selenomonadaceae bacterium | reverse complement strand
CCTCCCAAGGAGACAAACCGCAGTCATAGTGGTGCCCTAAAGGACTAGCTTCGCGTCGCTATGTCGAGGATTTGTCGACACAGGGAGGACGCGCAGGATGCGTCAAGGTGGGCGGCTGAATGAATCAGTGGTTCCCTAACTCGGCAGAATGTGAAGTTGCCTATGGGAAGAGAGGTTCCGTTATGATAAAGCTTGCACCCGAAATCCTTCAGTCGGTGACAAAACCAACACGGTATGCGGGCGGAGAGTGGAATGCTGTTCGCAAGGACTGGGAGAAGGTGGATTGTACCTTCGCTCTTTGTCTGCCGGATGTTTATGAGGTGGGCATGTCGAACCTGGGACTCGCGATCCTCTACGAGATTCTCAACCGCCGTGATGATACGGCGGCGGAACGAGTATACGCTCCCTGGACGGATATGGAGGCCATCCTGCGGGAGCGCCATATCCCCCTGTTTTCACTGGAGTCCCGTCAGCCCTTGGCATCCTTTGATTTCTGGGGCTTTTCCCTCCAGTACGAAATGATCTACTCCAATGTGCTCAATCTGTTGGATTTGGCGGGGATTCCTCTTTGGTCGGGGGAGCGCGGCGAGGACATGCCCTTCGTCGTGGGAGGCGGTCCCTGTGTGTACAATGTAGAGCCCGTGGCGGATTTCTTCGATTTCTTTGTGGTAGGGGAAGGGGAGGAAGTGCTGGGGGAGGTGGTGGATGCCTTCGTCGCATGGAAGGGAGAGGGACGTCCGGGGGGGCGGAAGGGATTCCTTCTTCGCCTGACGGAAGTAGATGGCATCTATGTTCCCTCTTTTTATGAGGCAAAGTACGATGACGATGGTCGGTTCCTTTCCCTCACGCCGCTTTGCCGTTCGGCGAAGCCCGTCATCCAGAAGCGTGTGGTCAAGAATCTGGATGACGTGATCTCCGTGGAGCGCCCGTTGGTGCCTTACATGGATATCGTTCACAACCGCATCATGCTGGAGCTCTTTCGCGGTTGTTCCCGAGGCTGCCGATTCTGTCAGGCGGGAATCTGCTACCGCCCCGTCCGGGAGCGCAGGGAGGAGAATCTGAAGGCCATGGCGCGGAGAATGGCGGATGCTTCGGGATACGATGAGATTTCCCTCACATCCCTGTCCTCGGCGGATTACTCCTGCCTTGGTCGTCTGGTGGATGACCTCATGGAGGAATTCCGGGAGGAAACGGTGAGTTTCTCCCTGCCTTCCCTTCGCATCGACAGCTTTTCCATCGAGTTGGCGCACCGCATGCAACAGGTGCGAAAGAGCGGCCTGACCTTTGCCCCGGAGGCGGGGACACAGAGGCTTCGAGATGTCATCAACAAGGGGGTCACGGAAGAAGATCTGCTCACAGCCTGCGGGGCGGCCTTTCGCCAAGGATGGAAACAGGTGAAGCTCTACTTTATGATGGGACTTCCCACGGAACGGGAGGAAGATGTTGTCGGCATTGCCGATCTCGCGAAAAAGGTCGTGGAGCTTTATCGAAAGATCATGGGCAGGGACGGCGTGAAGGTGACGGTGAGCGTTTCCTGTTTCGTGCCGAAGCCCTATACGCCTTTTCAGTGGTTTGGGCAGGTCTCCCGGAAAGAGTTCGAGCGGCGGCAGCAACTGTTAAAGCAACACATTACGGATCGCGCCATCGTTTTCCATTACCATGACGCGAATCTCTCTGTGTTGGAGGGGGCTCTTGCCAGGGGGGATCGCCGTCAGAGCGCGGTCATTTATCAGGCATGGCGCGATGGTGCGAAGTTTGACGGCTGGTCGGATCACTTCCGGGAGGATCTCTGGCGGGAGGCGTTTCGGAAATGCGGACTGGACCTGAGGGACTACAATGAGCGCTCCCGGGATTTTGGGGAGCCTCTTCCCTGGGAGGTCACGACACCGGGGGTCAACCGGGAGTTCCTTTTGAGGGAATGGCATCGCGCTATGGCGGAAGAACTCACGGAGGACTGTCGGCGCGGAAGATGCAGCTCTTGCGGCATCTGTCCGAATCTCGGCGCCCGGGTTGTGGACCACAAGGCGCAGGAGGGGAAGGATCCGGCGAGGGAAGTAGCACCTGCAGAGCGGCGACGTGTGGGTGAGGGCGGGGGACAGCCCAGAAAGCTCTTCGGATATCGGGGGAAGATCTGCAAGGGGGAGGAGCTTCGCTATATTTCCCATCTGGACTATGTTGCGGTATATGAGCGGGCGCTCCTTCGGGCGAAGTTGCCGGTGGCCTATTCCGAGGGTTTCCATCCGCACATGAAGATCGCCTTTGCTTCTGCTCTGGCCTTGGGAGTCACCAGCGAATCGGAGTACCTGGATTTTGAATTGACGAAGAATCTCTGCCAACCTGAGGTCTTTGACCGCTTGAGGGCGAAGTTGCCGAAGGGGGCAGAACTTTTGGAGCTCAGAGAGCTTCCGGACAGGAGAAAGGCGCTTATGGCGGCGGTGGATTGTGCCTGTTATCGTATTTCCCTTCCCTACGAGGGGAAGAACGAGGATGCGGAACGGGCGATAAGGGCTTTTAATGAGGCGAAAGAGATTTTCCTCACAAGGGTCACACCGAAAAAGACGCGAACCAAGGAAGTCAAGCAGTACATGGCGAAGGAACTTTCTTGGCAGATACGGGATGGCGTGCTTCAGATTCTGATGGAGATCAAGGTAGAGGATTCCGGCAGCGTGAAGCCGGGAGAAATCCTGTCTTTGCTAAGAGCGCGGTTTGGAATGGATATCACCGAGTGCCGAGCGGATATTCATCGGACGGCTCTTCTGGGAGGCGGAAGGCCATTGATGGAGATATGAGCCGCAAGGAGGTGATGGGATGAAGAGGATTCTCGTGAACACGGTTCCGGAGGAAACTCGGGTGGCCGTTTTGGCAGATGGGGAATTGCAGTCCTTGGAAATCGAACGGGCAACCCATTCCCATCTGGTGGGGAATATCTACAAGGGGCGGATCCAGAACGTGCTGCCCGGGATGCAGGCGGCCTTCGTGGACATCGGCAGGGAGAAAAATGCCTTTCTTTATGTGGGGGACGGCCTCCCTCAAAAGGCGTTGGATTCCGTGTCCCCCGGGGAGCGCATCCACATAGGACGGCAGCTTCCCTTGCAGATTGTCAAGGATGCCATCGGCACGAAGGGACCCCGCGCCACCATGCATATATCCCTGCCCGGGCGCAATGTCGTCCTCATGCCGACCTCTGCGTACATTGGTATATCACGGCGCATTGCAGATGAGGCGGAGAGAAGCCGTCTCCGCAAAATCGCGGAGAAATTCTGTCCAAAGGGTATGGGCATCATCGTCCGCACTGCGGCGGAGGGACAGGAAGAGGAAATCCTGAAGGGCGATGTGGACTATCTTGTGCGCCTTTGGGCATCCATACAGGCCAGGGCAAAACTGGCGGGTGCCCCATGCCTTCTCTATCGGGATGCCGATCTTATCATTCGCACGGTGCGAGACGTGTTCACCGCTGAGGTGGAGGAGATCCTCGTGGATGACCGGGAGGTGCACCGTCGAATACTGGATCTCACCAAGTACATTTCCCCCGGCCTTGCGGATCGGGTGAAACTGTATGGGGAGAGAACGCCTCTCTTTCGGAAATATTGTTTGGAAGAAGAAATTGAGAAAATGGGAGCCCGGGAGATTGCGTTGAAATCCGGCGGCTCCATCGTGATCGACAAGACGGAGGTCCTGACGGCCATCGACGTGAACACGGGGCGGTATGTGGGCAGGTCTAACTTGGCGGAAACGGCCTACCGCACCAATCTGGAGGCGGCGGAGGAAATCGTCAGGCAGGTGCGCCTCCGTGACATCGGCGGCATCATCATCATCGACTTCATCGACATGGGAGAAGAACGACAAAAAGAAGCTCTGCTGGAATACATGCGGGAGCAGGCAAGGCGGGATCCCACGAAGACGAACATCGTGGACATCACTTCCCTTGGCCTTGTGGAGATGACCCGCAAGAAATCACGGCAGAACTTCGAGAGTATTTTGTACAGCGAGTGTCCATGCTGTCACGGCAGGGGTCGCATTGAATCCCCGGAGACGGTGAGCATCCATATCAGCCGCGATATTCGCTGCATGGAACAGATCTCTCATGCGGTCTCCGGCTATGAGGTGGAGGTGCATCCCTCGGTGGCGGAGGAATTGGGCAAGAACCGGCTCACGAAAACCCTGGAAAAGGAATTGGGCACGGTGATACGCGTGACGGAGAAGAAGGAGATGCACCCAGAGAACTATTCCCTGTTGCTGCGAAATGATGGTTAGGGCACCGCGGCAACTTATTTCACTTGAATCTGGCACATCTTCATGGCCTCCAGCGCATTCTCATGGCTTTGCGGCGTGACGCCAGCGCAACAGGAGGCGTCCACGGAGATGGGCTTTTCCGGGAAGAAGGCCTTGAGGAGAAGGGCGTTGGAAATGACGCAAATGTCTGTGCAAAGCCCCACGAGCTCGATCTCGTCGAAGTCCTTGAGAACATTCGGCAGGGCCGTGGCGCCAAAGGTGGGTTTTTCCACCACGGCGACGGCATGCTCCAAGAAAGGTTTCAGGGCCGGGTCGATCTGCCAGCCATCCTCCGGTTTCACGCAGTGCCGGACGGGAAGGTTCTTTCCCTCTTGGGTGTTCAGGTAATCGGCAGTGTGGGTATCTTGGGTGAAGACCAGAGCGGCATCTTTTTCTTCGCCAAGCTTTTTCAGCAGACGAGGAAGCATTTCTTGGGCCTCCTTCGTGCCAAGGCTGCCGTCAATGAAGTCCTTCTGCATATCGACGATGACAATGCATTTTTTCATGGTATGTGCTCCTTTCCAAGTCCGAGGGGAAACCGGCTTCTTCTATTATAACGCTGATCGGGCGATTTCGCCTACGGTGAAATTTGAATCATTGACGAGAAATCGGTTTGGATGGTATGGGATAACGGTGAACGGCGGAGAATCTTCTTGACAGATTCCGGGTCTTGCTCTAATATAAATGAGGAAACAGAATATGGTAGGAAATGGGTGTCTGTCGGACTTAATAGGGAATCCGGAGAAGCCGGAGCGGTCCCGCCACTGTAAGGTGGAGTCCTGCACAATCGTGTCACTGGGGTAGATATGCGTACCTTGGGAAGGCGTGCAGTGCGATGTCGTTTGCGATGCAGAAGCATCGCAGAAGGCATCCGTGCGGAGGCGTCCCGTGAAAGCAAGCCCAAGAGGGGAAGCTGGAACGGTGAATGCCTGCCGCAGACGATGAAACCGAGCCAGGAGAACTGCCCATTTCATCATCACCGTTTAAGCAGAGAAGAGGCTCTGCTTATGCACCTGCGAGCGATGGGTAGGGGATTGAAGTCACGCATTGGGCGTCTTGTTGCGATGGCTTTCTTTGGCTGTGGGAGGAATCGAAGTGCCCCGGCCTTTGAGGGAGGTTTGTTGTCCAGGGCGGTACAAGAGGGATGAGTACGGCAATCTGTCTGCGCTTTTGCAGGGAGGTTGCCGTTTTTGTGTGCTCAAAATTCGGGAAGAAAGGTCGGATGGATTGCTGGCGAGAAACCGATATGACAAGAAATACCTGCATGTTGCCCTGCCGGCGGCCATGGAAGGGGTCTTCATGATTCTCCTCTCCAATGTGGATCTCATTCTGGTGGGGACTTTGGGGACGGCGGCTATCGCAGCGGTCAGCATCTTTACCCAGCCACGCATGATGATCCTGACCTTGGCCCGTTCCCTGGCGGCTGCCCTCACCCTTCTTGCGGCGGAATGCTATGGCAGGGGAGACCACAGGAAGGCATCGTCCCTTCTCTCTCGTTCCCTGCTGGTTTGGGGCAGTGTTCTTGTCGTCGTGCACATCCTCTTCTATCGACATCTGGAAGACATCCTGCTCTGGATGGGAGCGGAGGAATCCTATCTCCCACTGGCCCTTTCCTATGCCCGCATTGTCCTTCCCGCGGTTTTCCTCACATCTCTTGCCGCTGTTCTTCAGGCGGTAATGCTGGGGTTCGGGGAGACGGGAAAAGTCCTTTCAGTCAATGTGCAGGGGAATGTGGTCAACCTCGCGGTGAGCGCGCTCCTCATCTTCGGTCCCGGTCCCTTCCCCGCCATGGGGGTTCGGGGAGCAGCCATCGGAACCGTGGCGGGAACGGTCTGGACCATGGCGGTGACGCTGATCTTCCTTTGGCGGGAACGTATGTTTCAAGGCTCCGGGCTGTCTCTTCGGGGATATTTCCGGGAATTTCTTCCCGTCTTCGGGAGCGTTTTCAGTGAGCAGGGCTTCGAGCGCATCGGCATGGTGCTCTACACGCGCATGGCGGCGGAGCTTGGGACGATTCCCTACGCTGTCCATGCCATCTGTATGAACTTCTGCGATTTTTACTACAGCTTCGCGGGAGGCCTCGGGAAGGCCAGTATGGTCTTGGCGGGACAGTCCATGGGTAAGAGGGATTCGCGGAGATGGGAGAGGTATCTTCGTTGCGGCATCCGATGGGGAGTGATTTTTTCCCTGGGATCCTTCCTGCTGACCTTTCTGTTCCGAGAGGAGATCTTTTCCCTGTACTCCGGGGATGGGGGAGCCATGGAACTGGGCAGCGTCATTCTCATCTTCGTGGCGGCGGTGAGTTTCCCGGAGGCGCATGCGATGATCGCGGCGGGGGTGCTTCGCGGCAGCGGGAAGGCCCTTCAGGTGGCGGCATATTCCTTTGTGAGCATTACCCTCCTGCGCCCCCTTGTCACGGCGTTCTTTCTTTACGTCCTGGAGATGGGGCTCGTCGGGGCGTGGCTTGCCCTTGCCATTGACCAGAGCATCCGGGCAGCGTGCGCTCATTTCCTCCTGCGTCGTCTCCAAAAGAAAATTATTTTGAAAGGAGCGTGGGTTGCTACATGAAAGTACTCGGCAACCGCTTGCTGCAAATGCTGGTGACCCTGATCGGGGTCAGCTTCCTGACCTTTTGCCTGACGTATATCGCGCCGGGGGATCCGGCCATGATGGTCCTGGAGGCGGGAGACACCATCGTTTCCCAGGAACTCATCGAGAAGACCAGGGAGGAGATGGGCCTGAACAAGCCCTTTCTCGTGCAGTACGGAAATTGGGTGGGGGGGCTCCTCCAGGGTGACATGGGACTGTCCTACTCGGCGAAGAAGCCCGTGGCGGAAAAACTGGCCGAGGGTTTTGTGGGGACACTGTTCCTGGCTGTGGTCACCATCGTTTTCGTCCTGCTCATATCCCTCCCCTTGGGGATCTGGTCGGCGGTACGTCAGGATGAATGGCCGGATTATCTGGTGAGGACCTGCTCCTTTATCGGGGTTTCCATGCCGAATTTCTGGCTGGGATTGATGCTCCTTTACATTTTTGGCCTGAAACTGGGGCTCTTTCCCATCACCAGTTCCTCGGTGACGGCAAAGGGCGTGGTTCTCCCTGCCCTGACACTGGCCATTTATCAATCCACGAAGTACGTTCGGCAGGTGCGGACGGTCATCCTGGACGAGCTGCATCAGGACTATGTGATGGGAGCGAGGGCGAGGGGGCTTTCGGAGCGGGCCATCCTCTGGAAACACGTGCTGCCCAATGCGGTGCTGCCCCTCATCACCCTTCTGGGCATGTCCATCGGCTGGCTCTTGGGAGGGGTCGCGGTCATTGAGATCGTGTTCTCCTGGCCCGGCATCGGGAATACGGCGGTGCGGGCCATCATGATGCGGGATTACCCCCTGATCGAGGGCTTCGTGCTGTGGGTCGCCGTGGCCTATATGTTCATCAATTTCCTGGTGGATCTCTCCTACGCCTATCTCGATCCGAAGCTCAGAAAGGGGGAGTCCCGCTGATGAAGGAGAAATTGGAATTCATCCGGCAGCATCGACTGTTTGCCTTTTACACCTCGTTGGTCATCCTCGTGGTGTTGGTGGCGGTCTTTGCTCCCTATCTTGCTCCCCAGGATCCCATGGAGGGCAACATGAAGAATGTGTTGCAGACGCCTTCGGGGGAACATCTCCTCGGCACGGACAAGCTGGGAAGGGACATCCTGTCCCGCATCATCTGCGGGACACAGGTATCCCTTTTCATGACCATCTGCCTCGTGGTGCTGCTGGCCGTGGTGGGCCTTGTGGTCGGCCTTCTGTCGGGCTATTTCGGGGGAAAGGTGGAGATGGTTCTCATGCGCCTCGCGGACATGATGCTCGCCTTTCCCGGCGTGGTACTGGCCATTGCCATTGCGGGGATCCTGGGGGGCAGCGTGATCAACACCATCCTCGCCCTCTTGGTGGTGGGCTGGGCCAAGTATGCGCGGCTCGTGCGAAGCCTGGTCATCAAGCTCCGCCACAACGATTTCATTTTGGCGGCTCAGGTCAACGGGACGAGGACCAGGGATATTCTCACCAGGCACATCTTGCCCAATATCCTTCCCATGGTAGTCATCACCGGAGCCATGGACATCGGGACGATGATGATGGAGATCGCCGGGCTTTCCTTCCTGGGGTTCGGTGCCCAGCCGCCGACGCCGGAATGGGGCCTCATGCTCAACGAGGGCAGGCAGTATCTTCAGACCGCTCCGTGGCTCATGATGTATCCCGGCCTTGCCATTTTCATCGTGGTGGCTATCTTCAACCTTTGGGGCGACAGTCTGCGGGACGTGTTGGATCCGCGCCATGAGTGACAGGTATACCCTTGACATAGAGGAAAGAAAGGAAGAGAAAGAGGAATGAAAAGGATCAAGAGGAAGAAACTTTGGAAATCCATTTGTGTCGGTCTTTGCGGCATACTGGCGGCGGGCATGATCGCCGGATGCGGCGGCAGCGAGGGCGGCAAGAGCGCGGGGGACGCCTCTGCGCTCAAGGTGGGTGTGACGAATTTCGCCGATACCCTGGAGCCTACCCAGAATTATTTCGGCTGGGTGGTCATGCGCTACGGCCTCGGCGAGTGCCTGACGAAATTTGATGAGAAGATGAATGTGCAGCCTTGGCTGGCGGAGAAGTGGGAGATCAGCGACGACCATCTCACCTGGACCTTCAAGATCAAGGACGGCATCAAGTTCTCCAACGGAGAGGCGCTTACGGCAGACGCCGTGAAAAAGTCCATCGAGCGGGCCTTCCAGAAAAACGAGCGGGCGGCCACCTTCTTCGAGTACGAGGAGATCAGGGCGGAGGGACAGAACCTCATCATCCGCACGAAAAAGCCCCTTCCCGGCATGCCCGGGTACCTTGCGGATCCGCTCTTCATCATCGTGGATACCAAGGCGGAGGGTTCCCGCAATTTCGCCAAGGAAGGCCCCATCTGCACGGGACCCTATATGGTGGATTCCTTCGTGAAGGAAAAGGCCGTCATGAAGAAGAACCCGAATTATTACGGGGAAGTTCCTTACGAGACGGTGGAGATCCCCTCTATTGACGACCCGAACACCCGGGCCATGGCCCTCCAGTCCGGGGATGTGGACGTGGCGGTGAACATCGCGGCGGGAGACATGGACATCTTCCGGGGGAATGACAAGTTCCACATCGACGAGATCGCCTCTCTGCGGGTGGTGCTTTCCCGCCTGAACCAGAACCCGGGGCGCATCCTTTCGGATCCGAAGGTGCGAGCGGCTCTCATCTCGGGATGCGACAGGGAAACTTACAACAATGTGTTGCTCAAGGGCACCTTCATTCCCGGCAAGGCGCCGGTGCCCCCTTCCCTTGACTACGGTTTCGACGGATTGAAGGATCCCAACTCCTACAACCCCGAGCGGGCGGCGAAGCTCCTGGACGAGGCGGGGTGGAAGGACACGGACGGCGACGGCATCCGGGAGAAGGACGGGAAGAAACTCCAGCTGGATTTCGTGGTCTACAACAGCCGGGCCGAGCTTCCCCTCTATGCCGAGGCGGTGCAGTCCGACCTCAAGAAGCTGGGCTTTGACATCAAGATCAACACGGTGGATTACAATCTCATCGACGGCATGGGCATCAAGGGAGAGTACGATCTTCTGATCTCCAACATCACGACCGCGAACACGGGAGATCCCGAGATCTTCCTCACTTGGTACTGGAAGACGAACACCGACGGAAACAATCCCCAGAACGGTTCCGGTTACAGCAATCCGGCCTATGACGCGAAACTGGAAGCCCTTTCCATGGAATTTGATAAGGCCAAGCGCCGCCAGCTCATCATCGAGCTTCAGCAGATCTTGTTGGATGACGGCGCGGCCCTCTTCTTCGGCTATCCTCAGACGAACATCATCAACTCGAAGAAGGTGGAGGGCGTGGTCATGTATCCGTCGGATTACTATTGGATCACGAACCTCATCCGTCCGGCAAAGTAATACACTCTTGTGCAAGAACATGGAGGGAGCCGTTGCGCTCCCTCTCCTGTTTTGGAAAGGGGGATCTTAATTGCTTTTGAGACTATCCCATGTGGATATTTCCTACGGCGGGAAAGGGGCAAAAGGGGAAAGCGAGTCGCCCACCGTGAAGGATGTGAGTTTGGAACTCGCCCAAGGGGAGTGCCTTGCCATCGTGGGGGAATCCGGCAGCGGAAAGACCACGGTCATACGGGCGATCCTGGGCTGCTTGCCCGGCGGAGGCAGGGTTTCCTCCGGCTCCGTGGAATTTGACGGAAAGAATCTTCTGGGGCTTTCATCGGAGGAGTGGCGGAAGATTCGCGGGAAGGACATCTCCATGATCTTTCAGGACAGCGGCAACATGATGAATCCCGTCCACACCATCGGCAAGCAGTTCATCGAATACATTCGGCTCCACAGCGATATGGGGAAAAAGGAGGCATACAATAAGGCGGTGGAGATGCTCACCATGATGAATCTCCCCAATCCGGAAAACATCATGGAGTCCTACACCTTCGAATTGTCCGGCGGCATGCGGCAGCGGGTGGGGATCGCCATGGCCATCACCTTCCGGCCGAAGCTGCTCCTGGCGGACGAGCCCACCTCGGCCCTGGATGTCACCACCCAGGCCCAGATCGTTGGGGAACTGATGTTCATCACCGGCTCCGACGCCTCCATGATTGTCGTCACGCATAACATCGGCGTGGCCTCCTGCCTGGGGGACAAGCTCATGGTCATGCGGGGAGGCCGGGTGGAGGAATACGGGGAGACGGAGGAAGTCCTCTCCCGGCCCAAGAGCGAATACACGAGGATGCTTCTGGGAACCGTGCCGGAGATTGGGGGAAAGCGCTATGTGTAAAGGGGAGAGCTCCGAGGTCATCATGAGCGTGGAGCACGTCACGAAGAGATTTCCTGCTGCCGGCGGACGCATCCTGACGGCCTGCGATGACATCACCTTTCAGGTGCGGAAGGGGGAGACCGTTGCCATTGTGGGGGAATCCGGATGCGGCAAGACAACCCTGCTCAAGACCATCATGAATACCCAGTCCCCCTCCTCGGGCAGGATCCTGTTCCGGGGCAGGGACATCACAAAGCTCACCGGGGAGGAAAAGCGGGAAAACTACCGTCATATCCAGATGGTCTTTCAGGATCCCACGGCGGCCTTCAATCCTAAAATGCGCGTCAAGGACATCGTCTGCGAGCCCCTTTTGAATTTCGGCTTGATCGAACGGAGAGAAACGGAAGAAAAGGCGAGAGAACTTCTGGCCCAGGT
>CAMIWP010000013.1 GCA_946402475.1 uncultured Selenomonadaceae bacterium | reverse complement strand
TCGCAACGATGATAATCGGTTCCCCTGAGCAAAACATTCAAAAATTTGCTGTCATTGGATGTTTCACAGTCGCATCCTCCCGATACCTGTTCGAGTTCTTCCTTGGTGAGTTTGTTTTCCTTATCGAGTTTCATTACAATCATTCTTTCGTGTCGTTTGCCCGCAGGCGTTTTGTTTCTTCTTTCTGTTCCTTATACACCTGAAATCGAAAAGTGTTACATGGTTTTTGAAAATCAAGAGTCATTCTTCGGGATGGCTCTTTTTCATGCAAAAAAAGCCGCGAGGTGATCTACTGCACCTTACGGCTTTATATCTCGTGGGAAATATGCAAAAATATCATATCACATATAAAATAAAAGTATATAGGAGGTATTAAATTGTTCATCGGATTACACAGACACAGCCATTATTCCAAACAGGAACCTTCTCCGATTGGTGACAATAGCCTATGGGGATTAAGGTAAGTCTCCTGACAATATTTCTACACCATGAGATTGACCACCGCCGATATTGCAAAGCACTCGGAAGGTTCAACTTCTCAGTTTTGCCTGTATGGGTAGTTTTTTGAACCCCGTGGAGATTCCTTATGTTGGGATGAAGAACTCGCCTATGAGCGTGCTAGGGCGTTTAAGAGCCAATTCGGTGATTCATTCTTCCCAAAGATACAATGTGCCACGGAAGAAGGACAAGGGGAGAATAACAAACGAATCATCGAGATGGGTAAGAATCCGGATATTCCCGTATATGTAACAGAATTTTGTCTTCATGCGACAGCTCCCTCTTTTTCGGGAAAATTTTTCACAAACAGGGATTCACGGGATGGGCGGCGGGAATTTTCTGTGAATTCTTCAGGAGAAAGATGATCCAATCAACCATTTTTATTTCATGAGATCGAAAAGAAGCTGCTCGTATTGCTGGCGCTTGACGCCGGAACTGTGATGGATGGCCCATTCCAGGATCTTCAGGTTCTTTTCCCAGTTCAGGGAGTCCTTGGAGATGGTCCAAGTGCCCTTCAGGAAGTTGTCGGCGGCCTGCAAGCGGGTGCGGTTCAGGAGTTTTTGCACCGTGGTGGGGCTCATGCCGTGCTCTTTTGCAATGGATTTGATGGACTGCCCCTCGTAGATGTGCTGGATGAAGATGTCCGCCCCCTCCTGCTCCAGGCTGTATTTGGGCGGGCGTCCCGTGGATTCTTTGCGCTTTTTCACGGGGGGGGCAATGAGGGATCGCATGGTCTCGGCGGCGATCTCGTCCAGGATGATGGCTCGGTACTGTTCCGATACGCTTCCGTCCGGGCTTGCCGGGGTATCCTCGATGAGCCCCCAGGATCCCTTTCCCATGATGAGAACCACAAGCCGCTCGTCTCCCGGGATCGCCGACAGGATCTCGGTGGACAGCAGGTAGGCGGAACCCTCCGCAATGGAAAGCATATCCGCCAGCTTGGGACGGGTCTCGGCGCGGATGTCCTCCGGGGAGAGGAGGTATTGGGCACGAGTTTCCATGGAAACACCTTCTTCTGTGGAGTTTGATGAATCATAAAATATTTATTGATACGATTATACCATATTTTTTGCGAAATGCAAAGGGGTTAAATAAATAAATGACACGGTAGAAAGAAAAAACTAGAGACGGAACAGAACGAAAAATGTTATAAAAATAATTTAATGTTACGATATAAAAGAGGATTTTCAAAGAAAAGTTTCCGTGAGAGGATTTGACGACATCCCGCCGGTTCCATGAGGAAGTTGTCGGATTTCACGAAACCTATTGTATTTTTCTTCCGATTTCCTTAGAATAAGAAGTAGTTGCATCTTTTTTGAAATCGGCGGAGCAAATCCCAAACAGCCTTGGTTTGCTGTACGGAACAATGACGGATGGGAGTGTGTGACATGGATATCGGATACGGGGAGAAAAGACCTCTCGTCCTTGCAGTGGATGACGATCAGGTGACGCTGCATCTGGTGGAGAAGATCTTGGGAGATCTGGCGGATGTGACGAAGAAGTCCAGCGGGAACGACGCCCTGGAGTACCTGGCCCATTACGGCGTGGATCTGGTGCTGTTGGACTACAACATGCCGGACATGAAGGGCGTGGATGTCCTGAAGTGCATGAAACAGCGGGCGGAGATGAAGAACATCCCCGTCATTATTTTGACGGCGGATTCGGATATCCAGTTGGAAACGGAGGTCTTCCAGTGCGGCGCCGTGGACTTCATCCGGAAGCCCTTTGTGCCCAAGGCGCTTCAGGAACGGGTCTGGCGCGTCGTGCAGAACGAGTACCTGAAGAAGAACCTGCGGCGGGAGGCCAACTATCAGATGCGCCTGGCGGACGAGCGGCTGGCGGCCAGCGAGCGGCTGTTCGACCAGACGGTCCTGGCCCTGGCCAAGACCATCGACGCCAAGGATAAGTACACCCAGGGCCATTCCCAGCGGGTGGCAAACTATGTGCGCCGCATTTCCAAACTGGTGGGGGACTCCCCGGAAAAGCAGAGGGAAATCTACTGCATGGGACTTCTCCACGATATCGGGAAGATCGGCGTGCCCAGCGCCATCATCAACAAGCCCTCCCGCCTCACCGATGAGGAGTACGAGATCATCAAGTCCCATACCACCATCGGCGCGGAGATCCTCAAGAACATTGAGGAGTTTCCGAAGCTCTCCATCGGAGCGCGTTTCCATCATGAGCGGTGGGACGGCAAGGGCTACCCCGACGGTCTCAGGGGATCGGATATTCCCGTGGAGGCCAGGATGATCGCGGTGGTGGATGCCTACGATGCCATGACCTCCAGGCGCAGTTATCGCGGCATCATGGAACAGGAACGGGTGCGCAGAGAGATCGAGCGAGGCAGGGGGACGCAGTTCGACCCCAGGTTTGCGGACATCATGCTGACGATCATCGACGAGGATGTGAACTTTGAGTTGCGGGCTTCCGAAACGGAGCTGGAGCAGCAATAAAAAACGGACGGAGGGTACGATGTGGGAGATTGGCTTGACCGCCTGAATATACAGCAAAAGATCATGGCTTGCTTTTCCTTGGGTTTTTTCGTCTGCCTGTTTTTCCTGGGAATCGCGCTGAACCGCATGATCTCGACGGAGGCTTTGGAGCGGGCGCAAGGGGCGGCTGTGGATCGGATGCGGCAGATGGATGCCTCTCTGGTGAGCATGGAGCGCATCCTGAAGACGGATTTCCTGCGCCTTTCCCAAAAGGGTGAGATACGGCAGGGATCCGGCCTGACGGTTTACATGGGACAGGAGGGGAATGAGAACGGGCTCCTGGAGATGAACCCTGAAGCCAAGGGCGGCTTTGAGCTACAGGCCTATGAGATTTTCCGGGAGTTTGCCAAGAGCTATGAAAAGGTTGCCACGGCTGTGGTTTACGGGATGCAGGACGGGGGTTATGTGCAGTATCCCGCAGTGACCAGGGAAAATAACTACGACCCTCGGCAGACCTATTGGTACAAGGACGGAATGGCGGCGGGGGAAAGCGGGCTGCTCTACGTGTCCCAGCCCTTTCAGGGGGCCGGCGGGAAGCCCGTGGTGGGATTTTACTCTCTGGTGTGGTCCTACGGGGAGGAGCCTCTGGGGGTTTTGGGGCTCCAGCTGGATCTTTCCGCCCTGTTGGGGATGACCCTGCCGGAGGAGGACGGGGATAAGGACGGCTGGATGGTGCTGGACGCGGAGAATGCCCTTCTCATTGATCCCCGGCATCCCGACGCCATCTTTCGCAAGATCGCCGACGCCGATCTGGGGGACATCTCCCTGATGGCTCAGAAGGATGAGGGAATCAGCCGCGTCCTTTTGGACGGGGAAGAAAAGTACGCGGTCATATATCTGTCGAAGATCACGGGACTCAAATACATCAGGCTTCTGGATTCCGGCGCGGTCATGTCGGGGGTCGGGGAGGCGCGGATTGCCCTGGGTGTGATGTTGCTGGTGGCAATGGCCTTGGGATTTTTCGGCAGCCGTTGGCTGGCCCGGAAGATCACGGCGCCCTTTCGGGCCATGGAGGAAAGAGCGGAGGCCATCGGGGAGGGAAGACTCCGGGCCGCCGAGGATCTCCCCGAGTCCGATGACGAGACGGGGCGGCTCTCTCTCGCCTTTCAGGAAATGGCCCGTGCTCTTCGCGGCAGGCTGGAAGCCCTGAAGGAAGGGGCCGGGAAGCTGGCGGGCTCCTCCGAAGGGATGGGGGAGGAAGTTCGGGCCTGCCGGGAGACGGCGAAAACTCTCCGGGAGCAGATTGCGGCCATGACCGCCGCCGAGGAAAAGCAGGGGAAAACCGTGGGGGAAGTGGCGGATCAGATGTCCGGCATGGCGGAGAGCCTGGTCCGGGCCTCCGGCGGGATGAAGGAGATCGGCAAGGTAATCCATCAGTTGGGACGCACGGCCTCCGACGGGCGGGAGGGTCTGCAAAAGGCCCTGGAGGGCCTGTCGGGGACAAAGGCGCGCACGAAGGCGGCGATTGCCGTGGCAGAGAGTCTGGACAAGAAGGCCCTTCAGTCCATGGAGCTCGTCAAGTCCATCGGGGAAATGGCGGAACAACTGAACCTTCTGGCCCTCAATGCGGCGGTGGAGTCCGCCCGGTCGGGGAGCAGCAAGGAACGGAGCAAGTTCACGGCGGTGGCGGAGGAAGTCCGGCAGCTTTCGGAGCAGTCCTCCAAGGCGGCCCGAAAAGCCCTTCTGGTCATCAGCGCCCTTCAGCAGGAAGCCCGGCAGGCGGCAGGAGCCGTGAAGGATGCGGAGGAGGCTGTCCTTTCCTGCGAGGGCTGCGTGGAGCAAAGGGACGGGGAGTTCCAAAGGCTGGAAGAGCAATTGGAGCGCATCGACGGGATTCTGGAGGAGGCCGCCGCATCCATCCAGTCCATGGAGGGCTGCGGCAAACGGACCAAGGCCGCTGCCGAGCAGGTGGAATGGGGCGCGAGAAAGTCCGCAGACGCGGCGGAGATCGCTGCCAAGACGGCAGGGGAACAGGCCAAGTCCCTGGAAAAACTGGAACGCCTTTCCAAGGAAATCAAGAATGGAGCAGAAGGCGTATGGTCAAGAACAGAGGGATTTGAACTATAAGACAATAATTAAATTATGTCATGATTTTTAAGTAAAAACATTACAGTAATGGATCCCTTCGTTGATGGAGGAGCAGCTGGCGAGAATGCAGCGTGTCCACGTTTTTTGCTCGTCTGCCGAATAGAAACTCCTGCCCCAGGCAAATCCCGGGGGCAGGAGTTTTTGTTGCAGGTTCTTTCGGGAATGCTGTTCAGCGTTGATTGCTTCCCAGGGATTCCATGTCGCAGGTGTAATCGGAATGGGGGGAAATCTCCGCCCAGGTTCTTCGGATCCGCTCCTCTATCCCCCGGCCCTCCTCCCTTCCCGCGCCCGTCAGCAGGACGAAGAACTGGGACGCGCCGTTCTGCATGACGCAGTCGTTGCGCCGGAGCACATGGCGGAGCATGTCCCGAAATTCTTCTGCCGTCCGGGGTTGCGAAAGGGTGAAATGAAGGAATTGGGTGCGGTTTTGAAAATCCTCCCCCAGCCGGGAAATGAAGCGGTAAATGTTTTGGAACCCGTCGAAATCCACCAGTAGGGCGCCCTCCTCCCGGTTTCTTTCCCCGAGGATCCGTCGCATGTGGGAGGGGGCGTTCCCGTCCCATGCCCGGGGCGCCGCTCCGTGGAAGGAAACCCCGTGTTTCCCTCCGTTTTTCACCGCATAGAGGGCTTGGTCCGCCTTTCTGCAAAGCTCCGAGAAATCCCCCGGCCCTCCGGGGACAAACACGGCGCCGACGGAGGCGCCCAGGGGAATGCCCATGTCCTCTCCCATGTACTCCCTGGCCGAGCGCAGGAGTTCCTCGTTGAGGTATGCGGTCTTTTCCCGAACCACAGCCTCGTCCGTCACATGCTGCAGGTAGGCGATGAACTCATCTCCTCCCAGCCGTCCCGCCAGGTCCGTGGCGCGGATCATGCCTCGGATGAGCTCCGCGAAGCGGATGAGGATCCGATCCCCCATGGCATGGCCATGGATGTCGTTCACCAGTTTGAAGCTGTCCAGATCGATCATCAGGAGGACACCGGGGACTTTCCCGCAGAGGTCGCCGATGTCCCGCAGGGCGGCCTCCTTGTTGAGGAGCTGTGTCATTCCGTCCAGGGAGGCGGCTTTCCTGAGACCGTGGAGCTTCTCCGCGTTCTGCATGATATTGCCGACGCGGCGGAGCAGGATGTCCGCGTTGGCAGGCTTGCGGATGTAGTCCGCCGCGCCGATATCGAATCCCTTTCGCTCGCTCTCGTCGCTTTCGTCCGCTGTCATGAAGATGAAGGGCACGTCGCTCTTCTCGCGGAGCAGGTGCCGCAGCTCATAGCCGTCCATCTCCGGCATGCGGATGTCCGAGAGAACCATGTCCGGCATCTCTCGGTCGAAGATCTCCAGAGCTTCCTTTCCGGAGGAAGCGGACAGGATCCTGTAGCGGCTGGAAAGGATGCGCTCTATGATCCGCAGCATCACGGGGTCGTCGTCCACGATCAATATCTTGTTCACGGGGTTCCCTCCTTTGTACCATACCGTTGGATGGAGACAGAAAAATATTACTGAAACAAACGACAGCCCTCGTAAAACAAGAGCTGTCGTTTGTTTCATAAAATAAATGCTGATTTAGATTTTCCACTCTGCCGCAGTCTCCGGGGAAAGGTTCCTCAGGGCGTCGATGACCACGACGCATTCGGGATTCAATTTCTGCATGACAAGACGCATCTTGTTCTCGGGGATGGCGACGCAACCGCCGCTGTAGGGCTTCTTAGCGTCGAGACAGTGGAGGAAGATGGCGGATCCCTTGCCCGGGGTGCCCTCCGCGTTGTAGCTGATGTTCATGGCGTAGGTGTAATTGGGAAGGTAGTCCACAATATGCTCGCTGGCCTTTCGGTCAAGGCCGGGGAGGTCGCGGATGTCCACCATCTGGTTGTACTTCATGCCCGGACGGGTATCTCCCGACCAGTAATGATTCTCGTTTACCTGAACATAGGGAATGGTGCAGCCGGGATTCGGCGCGACGCCAAAGGCCGCATTGAAGCGGAAGGTGCCCACGGGGGTCTTGTTGTCCCCCTCCATGGTCTTGCCCAGGCCCGCCTTTCCGATGAAGCCCGGCGTGGTCATGATCTCCTGCCAATTCCCTGCGGCGTCCTTTTCGTGCATGGAGATCCAAGCGGTGGTATGGCCCACCCCGGCCACGATGAAGAGCTGTTTCGCGTCCTTTGCGGCGGTGAGATTCTGGATCCACTGGGGGGATGCCCCGGCCATGGCTTCCGTGTGGCCGAAGGCGAGGAAGACTCCCAAGGAGAGCACCAGGGCTAGGAACAATTTACGCATGATGAGATTCCTCCTTTAAGATGAACGGATAGGATTAAGAGAGCTTGCGAACCGGGAAGGTGAAGTAGGTGTTGGGATAGGGCTCGTCCTTCAGGGTGAAGTGCCACCACTCCGTGTCGAGAGGCTTGAAGCCGTGGTTCAGCATGGCCTTGCGCAGGATCATGCGGTTGTGGAACTGCCGTGCCGTGATCCTGTCCTTGGCGGGAACGGCCTCGTCCTTGAATTTTCCCGTGTAGGTGTCCGTATCGGGATCCCCGCACCAGTCGGGATGGCTCTCCAGACCAAAGTGGTCAAAGGTCCCCCCCATGTCCACTTCCTTTCCCTTCTTCATGTCGAAGAGGGTCAGGTCGATGGTGGAACCCCGGCTGTGGCCGGACTTCGCGTCGATGTAGCCGTCGGCGAAGAGCCTTGTCTTGTCCACCCGGGGATAGAAATAGGACATCATGCGCTTGTCGCTGAGTTTTTTCGCCCAGGACACGAAGTGATCCACCGCCATCTGGGGGCGGTAGGCATCGTAGACCTTCAGGCGGTATCCCTGCTTCATCACGTCATCCGACACGGCCTTGAGGGCCTCGGCGGCTTCCCTGGTCATGAGGGTGCAGGGCTCCTCGTAGCCGGCGATGCGATCTCCCACGAAGTTGTAGGTGGAGAAGTAGCGCACCTCCTGAATGATGTCGGGCACCACATCCGAAAGCAGGACGAAGTCGGAAGCGTCGTCGGAAAAAACGGCCGGGGTCACTGCCGCCGGACTTTGCGCCGGGGCCGCCGCCTGCGCACAGGCGGGGAGAAAGGTGCAGGACGCCAAAAGGGCCCCGCATAGCAATTTTGCTAAAAATTTCTTCACAGTGAAAACCTCCTATTTTTTTGCCTTCTTGGCTGCTTTGTTCCTGTTGTAGTTCTCGGCGAGGATGCGTTTGGCGATCTTTCCCGTGGACGTGCGGGGAAGTTCCTCCATCTTGTAGAATTCCCTGGGGATCTTGTAGAGGGCCAGGTTTTCCTGCAGGAATTTTTTGAGCCCCTTGACATTGAAGTCCGTGACGCCCTCCTGCAGGGCGTAGAAGCAGACTCCCGCCTGTCCCCGGAGCTTGTCCTCCACACCCACCACGGCGGCCTCGTAGATGCCGGGATAGTGGTAGATGAGCTCCTCCACTTCCCTGGGGTAGATGTTCTCTCCCATGCTGATGATCATGTCCTTGAGGCGATCCACGATGAAGATGTAGCCATCCTCGTCTGCCCGCGCCACGTCCCCCGTGTGGAGCCATCCCCCCCGCAGGGCTTCCTCCGTGGCGTCGGGAAGGTTCCAGTAGCCCAGCATGACATTGGGCCCCTTGATGATGAGCTCCCCGGCCTCTCCTTGATGTACGTTGTTTCCTTCCCCGTCCACGAGCCGCCATTGGATACCGGGAAGCAGCCGGCCGATGGAGCCCACTTTCTCCTTGCCGATGGGGTTGATGGTGACCAGGGGGCTGGCCTCGGAAAGACCGTAGCCCTCATTGATGGGAATGTTGAATTTCGCGATGAAATCCCTTTCGATCTTGAGGGGAAGCGCCGTTCCCGCGCTGACCACAAGGCGCAGGGACTTCATGTCCTCCGGCTTTGCCAGCTTCGTGAGAAGGCTGCAAATGGAGGGGACAAGGCAGATGTCCGTGACCTTTTCCGAGCGGATGGTTTCGATGGTCTCCTTTGGCGTGAAGGCGCTGAGGGTGACCACGGAGGCCCCGCAGAACAGAGGGTAGAGAACGGAGCAGCTCCAGCCGTAGCAATGGTACATGGGAAGGACGCAGAGAACCACGTGTTCCCTTTTGCAGCCCATCCAGATCATCTGCTCCGCATTGCTCACCAGATTGCGATGGGAGAGCACCGCTCCCTTGGGGAGGCCCGTGGTGCCGGAGGTATAGATGATGACGGCGGGACTGGTTTCTTCGAAATCCCTGGGAAGATCCGGGGCAGGGGGAAGGGAGGGATCCGCCTCCATGAAGGGCAGGATGTCGTGCTGGACGATCTTCGTATCGCACCCCAGGGAGGCCAGGGACTCCCTCAGGTGCAGGGGCTCGTAGGTCAGGATGTGCTGGATCCCCGCATCCTTGATGATGTAGGCGATTTCCCGGCTCCTGAGCTGGAAGTTGATGGGAACCGCGATGGCTCCCAAGGCTGCGATGCCCAGATAGGCGAAGATGAATTCGGCGCTGTTCCGAGAGAAAAGACCCACGCGATCTCCCACGCGAACTCCCGCTTTGTAGAGGCGGTTTCGGCAGATCTTGATCTTGGCGGCGACTTCGTTGTAGGTGAAGCGACGCCCATGATCCACGATGGCGACATCGCCGGGGCGTCCCTTGCGGGTCAGTTCATGGACAAACATCTTGCGTATCCTTCCTTCCGAATCCCATTCAACAACAGTTCCTTTCAGTTTATCTTAGGAGGCGTGGAATGTCAAAGAAAAAATAAGACCGCCCTCTTTTGAAGGGCGGCTGCTTGCTATCCGCGCATTTCCCTGCGTTCCTTGAGGAAGGCGAGGAACGCGTTCACGTCCCGGTTGATGATGAGTTCCTCCGGGAATCCGGCCTGTTCGAGGATGTTCCGGGAGGCGGCGTGGTTTCCTACATCCAAGTCGATGTGGGCATCGCTTCCCATGATGACCGCAGTTCCCTGCTCCCTACAGGCCTGAAGGAGCTCTGCGGCCTTCTTGTCGGATCCCTTCCTGGTGCCCTCGGACAGGTAGGAACTGTTGTTGACCTCCAGCAGTACGTGATGCTCTTTGGCGGCCTTTGCAAGGGCGTCAAAATCCACCGGGTACTGGGGGTTGTCCGGGTGGCCGATGATGTTGACGTGGGGATTTTTCATGGCCCCGATGAGGGCCCGGGTGTTTTCCTCGGCGGTGCCGGGATGGATGCAGAGGTCATGGAGGCTGGCAATGGCATAGTCCAACCTCCTCATGGTGTCCTCCCTGAGATCCGTGCTGCCGCCGAAGTCCGTGATGTTCAGCTCGGCTCCCATGAGAACCCCGATGCCGAAGTCTTTGTTCCGGATCACTTTGAAATTGCGGAAATACATCTCCTGGGTGCCGCCGGGCAGGGCAGGGCCGTGGTCGGAGATCCCCACCAGCGCCAGCCCCCGTTCCTTCGCCGCCGCGATGGACTCCCGGATGGTGCTGTAGGCGTGGATGCTGGCAATGGTGTGTACGTGTACGTCAAGCAGGTCTTTCATGTTCCAATCCCCCTCTTTTCTCTGACTCAAATCATAGCAAAAATGACGCAGGTGTCAACCTCTGACTTTTTGACCTTTTAATTTCCCGCAGAAGGGGGAAAAGAATGCGAATTTCACTCTATCATACTGCCTTATTTTTTATATCAAAAAAGAATTGTGCAGCATATTGCATGGATTTAATCGATGTGGTACAGTTTTAGAGATTGAGAATTTTCAAGGAGCAAGGGGAGGATGTCTTTGGAACGCAGGGAGGACAGGGATCGGCTCCGGGAACTCAGCCGCAGGACGGGGATCAAGCTCATCACGGGGATGCGGCGCAGCGGGAAATCTGCGCTGCTGGCCATGTTTGCCGAGGAACTTCACGGGGAGGGGGTTCCCCCGGAGCATGTGATCACCATTGACTTCGATGAACTCCGCTACGAGGAAAGCCTGGACTATGACGCCCTCCACGCCTATCTGGAGGAGTGCCTGGGGCAGGGAAGGAAGATTTATCTTTTTTTGGATGAGTTGCCCGGGGCGACGGAGTTCGAGCAAATCGTGGGGAGCCTGTACCTCAACCGTCGATTGGACATTTACATCGCCACATCCCATGCGGGGCTGGTGGATCGGGAATTGGCAACGGTGCTTTCGGGGGGCTTCGGGGAGATGCACGTCCTTCCCCTGTCTTTCCGGGATTATTGCCGAGAGAGGAGGAAGGAGCCGGAGGAGGACGAGATCGCCCTGTTCGAGGAGTACATCCACCAGAGCGGTCTGCCGGGCGCCCTTTGTCTCTTTGGGGAGGGAAATGCCAGGCTTCGGCGGGAATATCTGGAGGGATGCCTTTCTTCCCTTCTTCTCTGGGATGTGATGGCTCGCTGGCAGTTCCGGGACATGAAGTTTCTCAGATCCATCCTTTGCTTTTTGTACGATCATCTGGGGGAGGCCCTGTCCCCGGCGCGGATTGTGGCGGCCATGAAGGAGAGGGGAAACGTGAAGAGCCTCAGCGTCCATACGGTCAGCGACTATCTTCGGGCCTTGGAGGAGAGTTATCTCATCTATCGGGTTCCCCGTTGTGATGTGCGCAGCCGTCGGGTGCTCAAGTCCACGGAGAAGGTCTACTCCGTGGATCCGGGATTCCCGGAGCTCCTTTTGGGGGCAAGGGAGCCCACGATCGGCATGATGGAGAATCTCGTGTACCTGGAGCTTCGCCGCCGGGGTTATCGGGTCTATGGGGGCCGGGTGGGGACGAAGGAGATCAGCTTTCTGGCCGTGAAGGGGGATCCCGTCTACCTTCAGGTGGGGGACTCCCCGGAAAAGCTGCTCTCTCCCCTGCAACAGATCGGAGATCAGTATCCCAAATACGTCCTCACTCCGGGGGCGAGGGAGACGACGAACAGGGGAGGCATTCCCATATTGAGCGTCGCGGAATTTCTTAAGGAAACGCTGATTCAATGAGGTCGTCCAGATTGGCGTAGATTGCGTGTCCCTCCCAAGGAGACAAACCG
>CAMIWP010000012.1 GCA_946402475.1 uncultured Selenomonadaceae bacterium | reverse complement strand
GGCGGGGGTGGGCCATGACGGTCTCCACCGCCTGGATCAGCTGGCGGATGACTTCGATCTCCGACCGGGAGTTCATCTCCTCAATGCGGGCGAAGACCTGCCCCTTTTCCGTGGAGACATAGCGGGGATGAAGGTGGTTCAGGGCGATGACGGCGATGTCGTGGCGGCACTGCTCGCAGGTACAGCAGGAGGGATACTGCTTCAGGATCTCGTCCATTTTTTCCTCCACGATGACTTCCATGTAATTTTTGTATTCCATAGCATAACCTCCCGGGATAGAGATATACCTGCATGTGCCGTAAACGGCGGGAAGAATTTGAGTATAGTATACATGATTTCCCCAGGGATGTCATGCAAAATTCCTATCTTTCCTAGGCAATAGTTCCTAGTGCAGAAATGCCCTTGGGGGCAGAAAGGAGAATTCTTTTGAGTGATCGATTGATGGTGGGCGGTCAGGCCGTCATTGAAGGAGTCATGATGCGGGGACCGAAGCTTTGCGCTACGGCGGTGCGGGAACCGGGCGGCGGGATCGCCCTGGAGGTGAAGCCCGTGAACTCCGTTTCGGAGCGGTATCCCATCCTGAAAAAGCCTTTCCTGCGGGGCGTTGTCTCCCTGGTGGAGTCCCTGATGCTGGGCATACGCTCCCTTTCTTACTCGGCGAAGATGGCGGGGGAGGAGGACGAGCAGCTTTCCGACAGGGAATTGGCGGGAACCATCGTCGTTGCCCTGGTCCTGGCCAGCATCCTCTTCATCGTGATTCCCACGGGGGCGGCGAAATTGTTTCACGGCATCACCGAGGATCCCGTGTTCCTGAACCTCATGGAGGGGTTCCTCCGCTTGGGGATCTTCCTCCTGTACATCTGGGGAATCTCCCGCATGAAGGATATCCGAAGGGTCTTTCAGTATCACGGGGCGGAGCATCAGACGATTTTCTGTTACGAGGCGGGAAAGCCCCTGACGGTGGAGAACGTGCAGCAGTTCCCGAGACTGCATCCCCGCTGCGGCACGGCTTTCCTCCTCATCGTCATGCTGGTGAGCATCTTCGTCTTTGCCTTTTTGGGCTGGCCCGATCTCTGGCTGCGCATCCTCAGCCGTCTGGCGCTCCTGCCGGTGGTGGCGGGAGTCTCCTATGAGATCATCCGCCTCGCGGGGCGGTCGAAGAATGCCGTCATCCACGCGGCCATCCTGCCGGGGCTGTGGCTTCAGCATCTCACCACCCGCCCTCCGGAGGATGATATGGTGGAAGTGGCCATCGAGTCCCTGAAGGCGGTTCTGCCCCCCGAGGAGATCCTTGCGGGCACGGGGAACTACCTTGCGGAGGAAGCGGCGCCGGAGCTTGCCGTGGCGGCGGCAGAGATCAGTGAGGATCGAGGTGGAATCATTGCTGGACAAACTCCAGTCCATTGAGGACAAATATCTGGAATTGGAATCCCTGATCAGCGACCCGGATGTGATCCGGGACATGGATCGCTGGCAGCGCTACAGCAAAGAGCATGCCTCCCTCCTCCCCATCGTGGAGAAGATCCGGGACTACAAGAAGGTCTGCGCGGGCATTGAAGACGCCAAGGCCATGTTCGAGGAATCTCTGGACGATGAGATGCGCAAGCTGGTAGAGGAGGAGCTGGCGGAGCTCAAGGCACGAAAGGAAGTGCTGGACGGGGAGATGCCCCGGTTGCTTCTTCCCAAGGATCCCAACGATGACAAGAGCGTCATCGTGGAGATCCGGGGCGGCGTCGGAGGTGAGGAGGCGGCCCTTTTCGCCGGGGATCTCTTCCGCATGTACTCCCGCTACGCGGAAAAGCAGGGGTGGAAGGTGGACATTCTGGACGCCAATGCCACGGAGATCGGCGGCTTCAAGGAAGTCTCCTTTTCCGTGGACGGTTACGGCGCCTACAGCAAGCTGAAATACGAAAGCGGTACCCATAGGGTACAGCGGGTTCCCGTGACGGAATCCGGGGGCAGGATCCACACATCCGCCGTCACCGTGGCGGTGCTGCCGGAGATGGAGGAAGTGGAGGTGGCGGTGGATCCGAACGACCTCCGCATTGACACCTACTGCGCCAGCGGCGCGGGGGGACAGTACGTCAACCGGACGGAGACCGCCATCCGCATCACCCATCTTCCCACGGGCATCGTGGTGCAGTGCCAGGATGAGAAATCCCAGCTGAAGAACAAGGAGAAGGCCATGAAAGTCCTTCGCGCGAGGATCCAGGACAAGGCTCGCCGGGAGCAGGAGGCCGAAGTTGCGGCGGATCGCCGCAGCCAGGTGGGTTCCGGTGACCGCAGCGAGCGCATCCGGACCTATAACTTCCCCCAAGGGCGGGTGACGGATCACCGCATCGGGCTCACCCTTCACAAATTGGACAGTGTCCTGAACGGGGAACTGGAGGAGATCCTGGGAGCGCTGATCACGGCGGATCAGGCGGAACGCCTCGGCAAGGTGAAATGACCGGGGGGTTCCGGGGAGGAAAAATCGAACAGAGGGATGGGACGGCATGAGCGGGGTTGAGGTATGGACCATAGGGCGCATATTGAAGTGGACAGAGCAGTACTTCGGGGCCAAGGGGTTGGAATCCCCGCGTTTGGACGCCGAGGTGCTGCTTTCCCATGTGCTCTCCAAGGAGCGCATTTATCTCTACGTGCATTTCGACGAGCCCTTGGAAAAAGAGGAATTGTCGGCTTATCGGGAGCTGATCCGGGAGCGGGCTCGGAGGGTTCCCGTGGCCTATCTTGTGGGCCGCAGGGAATTCATGGGGCTGTCCTTCCGGGTGAGTCCCGCCACATTGGTGCCTCGTCCCGAGACGGAGATCTTGGTACAGGCCGTATTGGAACGGTTGAAAATGGCGGAAAGCTCCCACGGCGACGGAACTCCCCTGTGTTTTGCCGACATCGGAACGGGAACCGGGGCCATCGCCCTGTCGGTGCTGCACTTTCTCCCGGGAACGAAGGCCCTGGCCGTGGACATCTCCCGGGAGGCTCTTGTTCTGGCGAAGGAGAACGCCGAGGAACTGGGGCTTGCCCAACGGGTGGAATTTCTTGCGGGGGATCTGCTGGAACCCCTTCGCGGAAGAGGGGGACATTTTTCGGCCATCCTTTCCAATCCCCCCTACATCCCCGAGGGGGACATCCCGGGACTCCCGCCGGAAGTCAGGGAGCATGAGCCCATGGGAGCCTTGGCGGGGGGCGCGGACGGCATGGAATTTTACCGGCGCCTTTGCCGAAAGGCCCCCGAGCTTTTGGCGGAAAGGGGGTTCATGGCCTTTGAGGTGGGGATCCGTCAAGGGGAGGCCGTGGCGAAGATGGCGGAGGCCCATCCCCTGATCTCCCGGACGGAGATCCTCAAAGACTTGGCGGGCATCCAACGGGTGGTCGTCGCTTGGCGGGGAGGTGGGGACTCGTGAAGACGCGAATCGTGACCGTCACGGATGTGCGCCGCCAGAAAGCATTGCTGGAGGAGGCGGGCCGCATCCTCCGGGAGGGGGGGCTGGTGGCCTTCCCCACGGAGACGGTCTACGGCCTGGGGGCAAACGGCCTGGACGGAAGGGCCTGCGCCGGCATTTATAAGGCAAAGGGCCGCCCCTCGGACAATCCTCTGATCCTCCACGTGGCAAACCGGGCCATGGTGGATGAGGTGGCCTTAGAGGTGACGGACATTGCGGAGAAGCTCCTGACGGTCTTCGCCCCGGGTCCCATCACTCTGATCCTGAAAAAGAAGCCCCATATCCCCGACAGCATCACGGGGGGGCTGGACACGGTGGGCATCCGCATGCCGGATCACGATGTGGCCCGCGCCATGATCCGCGCCGCAGGGGTTCCCATCGCCGCTCCCAGCGCGAATACTTCCGGCCGTCCCAGTCCCACCACGGCCGAGGCCGTTGCCCATGACATCAACGGCAGGCTCTCCCTCATCCTCGACGGAGGCCCCTGTCATTTCGGCGTGGAATCCACCATCGTGGACTGTACGGGAAAGGTAGGGACGGTCTTGCGCCCCGGGGCGGTCACCCGGGAGATGCTGGAAGAGGTGATCGGAGAGGTGGCGTTGGATCCCGCTCTTGCGGGAGAGGATACGGCGCCCAAGGCCCCCGGCATGAAGTACAGGCACTACGCCCCCAAGGCGCCCCTTCAACTTCTGGAAGGTGCGCCGGAGTCCATGAGCGACGCCTTTCGGGAAGAAACGGAAAAGCTCCACCGAAAGGGAAAGCGGGTGGGCATCATCGCCAGCCAGGAGGTCGTTGCCGCCATGACGGGCCTTGTGCCGAAAAAACTTTTGGTCTCCTACGGCAAGCAGGGGGACTTTCCCGCTATCGCCGCGCATCTCTACGAGGCTCTTCGGAGCTTCGACGACAAGCCTGTGGACTGCCTCTTGGGGGAAGGAACCGGGGAGGAAGGCTTGGGACTCGCCATCATGAACAGGCTTCACAAGGCCAGCGGCTTTCGGAGCATTTCTGTTGGCAAAGGGACGGGGGACTTCTTTCGGTGATCCCTCTTGGACGGATGGATTCTTCCCGTTGTGGATCCGCCTCTTTTTTGCTATACTATACGGGGAACGGAGCCTGCCTGGAAAGGCTCTTGTTGTTCTCCTGTATGCGCACGAATGGCATGGATCCACGTAAGGGTCTTTCTTCGCAGACTGTGTGTCGAGAGGAGCCGGGCATGACGGAGGCGATGGAGCGCCTGCAGAGGCGCATTGACGAACTGGAACGGCGCATGAGGCTTGATTCCAACGATTTGGACTATGAGACGCACCGGAAGCAGAAACGGGAGCTTCAGGGAATCCTTGACCGCATGAAACAGAAGGCGCGCCGAGAGAGGGGATGAAGGGAATGTCGCAGAGAATGACCATGGATGAGGTGCTCCGGGAGTACGGGACGCCTCAGATCAAGTTGGATATCCACGCCACCCGAACGGAGTGCCTGAAGCTTCGGGAGAAGCTCATGGCCATCCGTGACCTGAGCCAGGCGAAGGAGCAGGGGTATTTGGATATCGACTGCAAGCTCTACGTCGATGTGGATGATATTGACCGCTATTTGTCGGGGGAATTGGCCACCCTCGGGGAGATCTACGCATTTCCCGATGACATCAAGTCTTATCGGGAAGAATAAACGGGAGGGATTTTTGTGAAGATGAAGAAAATGCTCGCGGCCGTGATGACGGGGACCATGCTCCTGACAGCGGTTCCCGTCCTGCCGGGTACGATGATGACCGTCGCCTATGCGGCAAAGGGCGGCGCGAAATTCGCCGCTCCCAAGGCGGCGCCGAAGGCCGCTGCCCCCAGTGCGAAGCCGGATACTTCGAAGGCGGCGTCCCCCAACAACAAGGATTACGCTCCTTCCAAGAGCGCGAAGGATCTGGACAAAAACGCCCCGGCGGCGAATTCCAAGGCTGCTGCGGGAACCACCGCCGCAGCCAATACCGGAACCTCCCGCATCGGAAACATGATGCGGAACATCGGCCTTCTGGCGGGAGGCATGATGCTGGGGGGACTCTTGGCGAGCATGCTTGGCATGGAGGGCATGTCGGAGATCCTGGGCATCCTGACGAACGTGGCCTTGGCGCTGGTGGCCTTTATGGCGATCCGCTGGATCTGGGGCAGGATCCGGGGAGGTTCCTCCAACAGGGAGGAAGAATACCGTCGGGGCTATGAGGCCGCCATGCGGCAGCAGGGCAATGTCATCGACGTGACGCCCCGGCAGGAGCCTCGACAGAGCAAGATCATGGATATACAGCCCATGGCGGGGGACTATGACGCAAAGCGCACGGCGGATCGCTATCGGAGCCGTTGACGGGGAAGGACGGGATTTTTATGGCAAAGGCTTCGACCCTGGCAAAGGTGGGGGAGCTCATTTCCCGGTATCCCGAGCTGGAGACCTGCCGGAAGGAACTTCTGGCGGCCCTGGAGGCAATCTGCGAGAGCTATCGTGGGGGCCATAAGCTCATGGCCTGCGGCAACGGCGGCAGCGCTTCGGATGCGGAGCACATCGTGGGGGAGCTCATGAAGGGTTTCCTCCTTCCCCGCAAGCTGGGGGAGGATATGCGGCGTCGCTTGGAGGAGGTTTGCCCGGAGGCGACGGGGTATTTCATGGAGAACCTGCAGGGGGCGCTTCCCGCCATTTCCCTCGTGAATCAGGTGGCCCTCAACACGGCCTTCGCCAACGACCAGGCCCCGGATCTCTCCTTCGCCCAGCAGATCCTGGGCATGGGGGAAGCAGGGGATGTCCTGGTGGCCATCAGCACCTCCGGGAACTCCGCCAATGTCGTCTACGCCGTGCAGATGGGGAAAGCCAAGGGGATGAAGACCATAGCCCTCACGGGGAAATCCGGCGGCAGGCTGAAGGAGCTTGCGGACATCTGCATCCGGGTGCCGGAGGAGGAGACCTATCGCATACAGGAATATCATTTGCCGGTGTATCACATGCTCTGCATTGGCGCAGAGAACGAATTCTTTGGGGAATGAGGAGGAACGGTTATGGCAGTGTTATCGGAGAAAGTCATCATGAAGCTTCAGAACGGAAGCGATGTGCGTGGCGTGGCGGTGGAAGGCGTGGCCGATGAGCCGGTGAACCTTACGCCGGAAGCGGCGAACCGCATAGCCTCCGGTTTTCTCGATTTTCTCTCCCATAAATCGGGAAAGAAGAAATCGGAGCTGAGCATCGCCGTGGGCCATGATTCCCGGGTTTCCGCCAAGTCCCTCAAGGAGGCCATCCTGAAGGCTCTGGCTGCGGCGGGAGCCAGGATCCTTGACTGCGGCATGGCATCCACCCCCGCCATGTTCATGTCCATCGTCTTCGAGGAGACAAAGGTGGACGGTTCGATCATGATCACGGCAAGCCACCTTCCCTACAACCGGAACGGCATGAAGTTTTTCACCAAGGACGGGGGAACGGAAAAGGCGGATGTGACGGAGATCCTCAAGGGAGCCGTCAGGACACCCGAGCTCTCCGGGGATATTTCCGAGGCGGAGAAGTGCGACCTCATCGGGATCTATGCCGGACATATCTGCGAGAAGATCCGGGAGGAACTGGGGGGCGAGGAGAAGCCCTTGAAGGGCATGCACATTGTGGTGGACGCAGGAAACGGGGCGGGAGGATTCTTCGCCACGAAGGTCCTGGAGACGCTGGGGGCGGATATCGAGGGCAGCGCTTTTCTGGAACCCGACGGCATGTTCCCGAACCACATCCCCAATCCCGAAAACAAGCAGGCCATGGCCGCCATCCGCAAGGCCGTCATGGACAACATGGCGGATCTCGGCCTGATCTTCGACACCGATGTGGATCGCATGAGCGCTGTGCTGGAGACGGGGGAAGAGGTCAGCCGAAATTCCCTCATCGCCATGATGGCGGCGATCCTCGCGCCGAAGTATCCCGGCAGCACCATCGTCACCGATTCCGTCACCTCCGACGAACTGACGGTGTTTTTGGAGAAGGAGCTGGGTCTCAAGCATCTTCGCTTCAAGCGGGGCTACAAGAACGTCATCAACGAGTGCATCCGGCTGAACAAGGCGGGCACCGTATCTCCCTTGGCCATTGAGACCTCGGGCCACGGCGCCCTTTCCGAGAACTACTACCTGGACGACGGCGCCTATCTGGCGGTGAAGCTCCTGGTGGCGGCGGCAAAGGCCAAGAAGGAAGGCAAGGGCCTGGGCAGCCTCATCGCGAAGCTGGGCCAGCCTGCGGAGGCCAGGGAATACCGCATCAAGATCGCCGAGGAGGATTTCCGGAGCTACGGCGAGGGTGTTCTCAAGACCTTTGAGGAGCGGGCGAGGAAAGAGGGCATCGGCATCGCCGAGCCTTCCTACGAGGGCGTCCGCCTGATGCTGGAGGACGGCTGGGCGCTCATCCGCCTCTCCCTCCACGATCCCAACATGCCTGTGAACGTGGAGAGCCGCAATCCGGGCGGCGTGGCGAAGATCGCTGCCAAGGTGAGAGAGCTTTTGGCGGGGTTCGATTCCCTGGATCTCAGCGTATTCAGCCAGACAAAATGACAGCGGACGGAGAAATAAGGGGCATTTCATATCGCGTGGACGGGGATGAAACCATATCCCCGTCCACGCGATTGTGTTGTGTCCCGCCTGTGGCGAAATGGCGTTAGTGCCGATCAACCGGTATAAGCATCATCGGCAGAATTTTTGAAGTTTTGCTTTTCGAGCCATTGCCGCTCATCCTCCGTTTCCGGAATGTCAATGCGTTCGATCTTGAAAATGACAGGCCTTGTGCCATCGTTACAGCAAGCAATCATCATCCGTTCGTCATTTGTCCACTTGTGCATGATGGAGCCGCCTTGCAGAGCGGCGTACACATATCGGCTGATGGCATCCCAAGCTTCTCCGCAGAATGTCCCGTTCATCAGCCGATAGAAATCATCCTGCTCAGGGGTCCTTTTCAGAACAAAGGTGTCTCCTGCTTTGAAGCAAGGACAAGCGCCGGATTTCGGATCGGCAAGATATTTTTCTTGATACTCGGGAAACACCTTTGTTTCCAAGACGGTTATTTTACATTCATGTTGCATCTTTTTCACCTTCCTTGATTTCTTGTTCCATGATTCGTCCAGCCCCGATGTAATATCTCTTATGAATACTTCGAGAGGTAGCTGTGCTTCTCCTGCTACTTTGGAGAAATCAAAACTTCTTGACTCGTCTTGTATTCGTTTTTCTTAAAGTAGTATAATGCTCCTAGTGTAAATCCTCGTTCATCTATAGATGAATCGCCCGATATGCAGCCATCTGCTGCGTCATCGTCAGTCGCCATAGCCCGCTATGGCTCCTTCCTCTTCCTTGCATCTGACTACATCTCGAACGATTCATTATTCTATATCTGAACGAGGCCTTACACTAGGAAGGAAATCAAATACCACGCAAGCAACAACATTGGATCGGTCAGCGAACCAAGAATCCCCGACTTTAGCCATAGGGAGTTGACGGGGCAAGAAGGAGTGGATCCGCAGTGAGGCGGGAAAGAAAAAAGGGAGACATGGACATGCTCCACGGCTCCCTGTGGGATAAACTGGTGCTTTTTGCCATACCTCTGGCTTTGACGGGGATTCTCCAACAACTCTTCAATGCGGCCGACGTGGCCGTGCTGGGACAGCTGGTGGGGAAGAATGCCATAGCGGCGGTGGGGAACAACATTTCCCTCATCGGCCTTTTGGTGAATCTGTTCCTGGGGCTGTCCCTGGGGGCCAATGTGGTCATCGCCCAGAACATCGGGGCAAAGCGCTTCCCCCAGGTCAAGACCGCCGTTCACACGGCCTTTCTTCTGGCGCTTATCGTAGGGGCGGTCATCGCCCTTCTGGGAGAACTTCTGACGGATCCCATCCTGGATCTGATGTCCGTGCCCAATGCGGTGCGGGACATGGCAGAGACCTACCTTCGGGTCTATCTGGCGGGAATGCCCGTCATCGGGCTGTACAATTTTGAGTCCGCCATCTTCCGTAGCCGTGGCGACACGAAGACGCCACTCATGAGCCTTTTGGTCGCCAGCATTCTGAACCTCATCTTGAATCTGGTCTTCGTCCTGGTCATGGATTGGGGCGTGGCGGGGGTGGCCTTTGCCACGGTCATCGCCAATGCCCTCAGCGCTCTCATCCTCCTTCGCGCCCTCTGCAGGAGCGACAGCGTCATCCACGTGGATCTCCGGGCTCTTTCCATGGACCGGAAATGTTTGGCTGAGATCGTGCGCATCGGCCTTCCCGCAGGGATCCAGGGCATGGTTTTCTCCCTGTCGAACCTCTTGATACAGTCTGCCATCAACAGCCTCGGCCCGGAGGCCATGGCGGCCTCGGCAGCGGCCTTCACCATCGAGATCAACGTCTACTGCTTCGTGAACGCCTTCGGGCAGACCACCACCACCTTCGTGGGGCAGAACTACGGGGCGGGGAAGCTTTTCCGCTGCCGCAGGGCCACTTGGGAGGCCATGGGCCTGAACGCCCTCTTCACGGTGGTCATGACGGTTCTCGTGCTGGCCTTCGGAAAGGAGATGTTGGCCTTTTTCAACGCGGATCCCGAGGTCATCGGCCTGGGCTATACCAGGCTTCTCTACATTGTGGGGCCGGAGATCATCTGCGTCCTTCTGGACGGCCTGTCGGGGGCCCTGCGGGGCTACGGCATCTCCATGCCACCCGCCCTCCTGACCCTTTTGGGGGTATGCGGCGTCCGCATCACCTGGGTCTACACCCTCTTCCGCCAGTATCCCACCTACGATGTGCTCATGGCTACCTACCCGGTGAGCTGGGCTGTGACCGTTCTCTTCATCTGCGCGGCCTACCGCTTCTACATGAAGCACCTGAAACCCGTCCCCTCGTGGAGGGAACGCCTCCACGAGGAGAACGGGGCGTGACGGCGCTATTTCCCTCCCGGGAAGAAGAGCCGGAGGGTTTCCTCGTCCTCCTTCTTTCCCAGATAGGAGCCCAGCAGGAAGAAGAGGAGGGAACAGGTGATGCCGATGGAGATCTGGTGGAGCCCCATGACCTTGAACCCCAGTCCCTGGGTCAGACAGTAGACGAGGGTGCCCCCGCCCATGGAGAGAAGGGCGCCCAGCTTGTTGGCACCGCGCCAGAAGAGCCCCAGGAGCAGGGTCCAGAAGAAGGCCGTTTCCAGCCCGCCGAAGGCGAACATGTTGATGAGCCAGATGACGCTGGGCGGGGTCAGGGCGATGAGGAAGACCAGGAGGCCGATGAGGGCCGTGGCCGCCATGGACAGCAGCCGCAGGCGGCGGGGGGAGGTTTTCTCCCCCTTTTTTGCGCGGTAGTGGAGATAGATGTCCTTGATGATGGCGGAGGAGGCCACGATGAGCAGGCCGGAGATGGTGGAGATGGAGGCCGCCAGGGGGCCGATGATGGCCAGTCCCACCAAGGAGGGAGGCATGACCGTCACGATGGTGGTGGGGATGATGTTGTCCACCGTGCCGTAGGCGGCAAGATCCTCCGTCAGCACTCCATGGGCCAGGATGCCCGTGAAGTTGATGCCGATGTTCATGAAGCCCACCACCACCGTGCCGATGAGCATGGCGTGATGGAGGCCCTTCGTGTCCTTGTAGCTGATGCCGCGGACCACGGACTGAGGCAGAGCGATGGTGCAGATGCCCACGAGGATCCACTGGGTGAGATAGAGCCCCAGCGGCATGTTTCCGGCGGACAGGGGCTCCAGCATTTCGGGATGGTTTGCCTCGATGCCGGCCATGATGGCGCTGTAGCCGCCCCCCGCCTCCAGCACGTAGTAGAGCAGCAGGAGGATGCCCACCATCATGACGATGGCGCAGCAGGTGTCCGTGAGGGCCACGGCGCGAAAGCCCCCGATGGTGGTGTAGACGACCACCACGAAGCCGAAGAGCAGGAGCCCTGTCTCATAGCTGTAGCCCGTCACAGCGGAGAAGAGCTTTGCTCCCCCCACGAACTGGGCCGTCATGGTGCCGCAGAAGTAGAGCACGATGATGAAGGCCGCCAACCCGGCGATCAGATCCGAGCGGAAGCGGGCGCGGATGATGTCCACTACCGTGACGGCATGAAGGCGGCGGGAGAGGATGGCCACCCGCTTGCCGAAGATGCCCAGCACCAGGAAGATGGCCGTCACCTGCACCACCGCCATGTAGATCCAGCCGAAGCCGATCTTCCACGCCATGCCGGGCCCTCCCACAAAAGAGCTGACGGAGCTGTAGGTGGCGACGGTGGTCATGGCCAGGACGAATCCGCCGAGACTGCGGTTTCCCACGAAGTAGTTCTGGAGAAAGCCGGTGCCCGCCGCCTCCCGCCGCACGTAGAAGCTGATGCCCACCATGACCGCCATGAAGGCCAGGAGGGGAAGGAGCGCCGCGAGATTACCCACGGTCCTTCACCTCCTCATCTTGAAGGCTCATGTCCCGAAAGACGTATTTCAATAAAAATTTCACCAAAAGGATGGCCATGCACCATACCCCAACAGAGGAGGTCACCGCCCAGAGGGGCAGGTGGAACACCTTGATGTCCAGCCGGGAGACCCCGAACCCCGCCGCTGCCCAGAACAGGATCAGCAGCAACAGGGCCAGGCCGGTGAATCCGGCCTCCCGCCGGATCTGTTTGTACTTTTCTTCCCTTGTCATTTGGATACTCCCCTTCCACAGAAAAAGGCATTCCCGCAGGAATGCCTTGGCAAAAGGGTAGCGTACCCGTGATTTTCGCAGCAGTCCCGTTCCTAAGATACAGGCTATGGAATACCGATTTCAATAAATATATTGGGTCATCATATCC
>CAMIWP010000011.1 GCA_946402475.1 uncultured Selenomonadaceae bacterium | reverse complement strand
CATCGGTTGTTCTTCCAATACGGTGCTTCATTTGACGGCTATTGCCCATGAGGCGGGCATTGAGATTCCCGCGCCGCTCTTTGACGAGATCAGCCGCAGGACCCCTTATATTACGAAACTCAGTCCGGCGGGGGCTCATCACATGCAGGATCTGGACGAGGCGGGAGGGATCTCCGCAGTCATGCACGAGCTCTCCAAGAAGGACATTCTTCACCTTGATGCCATGACGGTGACGGGATCTTTGGGCGATCGCATCAAGGACGCGAAGATCCTGCGTCCCGACGTCATCCGCAGTGTGGATGACCCCTATCGGAAGACGGGTGGCATTGCCATCCTCAAGGGAAATCTTTGCCCGGATTATGCGGTGGTCAAGGCTTCTGCCGTGAAGGAGGACATGCTGGTCTACAAGGGAACGGCGCGTTGCTTCGACTCGGAAGAGGCGGGAGTCAATGCCATCATGGAAGGCAAGATCCACGACGGCGACGTGGTGGTCATTCGCTACGAGGGCCCCAAAGGTGGCCCGGGGATGCAGGAAATGCTCAATCCCACGGCGGTGATCACCGGGATGGGGCTGAAGGTTGCCCTCATTACCGACGGGCGGTTCAGCGGCGCCAGTCAGGGAGCCTGCATCGGCCATATCTCCCCTGAGGCCATGGAAGGCGGCGCTATCGCTCTCATTGAGGACGGGGATCAGATCTCCATCGACATCCCGAACCGCAAGCTGGAGCTGGAGGTCAGCGATGAGGAACTGGCGAGGCGCAGGGAGAAGTGGGTCTGCCCGGAGCCGAAGATCAAGACAGGCTATCTCTCCCGCTACGCGAAGCTCACCACTTCCGCCAGCACGGGAGCCATTGTGAAGTAATCGTGAAAACGGTACCCGTGAGGAAATGCTCTATGGGGGGAATCTGATGGAGAAAGACGATGTTGCCATCGTAGGCGGGGGGCCTGCAGGTGTTTTCGCGGCCTACGAGCTTGCGGAAAAAGCGCCCAAATTGCGTATCCTCGTGCTGGAGAGCGGGAAGGACATCTTCCACCGCCGTTGCCCGATCTCGGCGGGACAAGTGAAGAGCTGTATCCGCTGTAGGCCCTGCAGTATCATGCGGGGCTTCGGCGGAGCGGGAGCTTTTTCCGACGGGAAGTACAATTTCACCACCCAATTCGGCGGTTGGCTGAACGAGTACCTGGATGACGGGAAGGTCATGGAACTCATTGAGTACGTGGACGGTATCAATATGAAGCATGGTGCTCCCGCGAAGGTCTTTACGACGAAGGGATCCAAGCTTGGGAAGCTGGCACTGGAGTACGATCTGCATCTCCTTGAGGCCAGTGTGCGGCACCTTGGGACGGAGAACAACCTCAGGATGTTGGAGAGCATCTTTGAGCATCTGCGGGAACACGTCCAATTCCGCTTCGAGTGCCCTGTGTGGCATGTCATTTCGGATGGCGCGGGAAAAAATGAGCTGGAGCTTGAAAACGGTGAGAAAGTCGCGGCGGAATACCTCATTGTGGCCCCAGGGCGGGCCGGGGCGGAGTGGTTTTCTGACGAGTGCGCCCGCCTGGGACTGAAGCAGGAAAACAATCGGGTGGATGTGGGGGTTCGCGTGGAGGTGCCGGATGAGATATGGAGTCACATTACCGATGAGGTCTATGAGGCAAAGCTGGTCTACCGAACGAAGCGATACGGGGACTATGTGCGCACCTTCTGCATGAATCCCCATGGGCACGTGGTCATGGAGAACACCGACGGCATCGTGACGGTGAATGGGCATTCTTACAGCGATCCGAAGCTCCAGAGCAGAAATACGAATTTTGCCCTTCTGGTGAGCAACCGCTTCACGGAGCCTTTCAAGGAGCCGCACCAGTACGGTAAGCGCATTGCTTCCTTTTCGAACATGCTGGGGGGCGGCATCATCATGCAGCGGTATGGGGATCTGGTCAAGGGGCACAGAACCAATGAGGATCGCATGAGCAAGAGTTTTATGAAACCGACCCTTCAGGCGACGCCTGGGGATTTGTCCCTGGTCCTTCCCAAGCGGCATTTGGACAATCTCATGGAGATGATCGAGGTGCTCAACCATGTGGCTCCCGGCATGACCAATGACGATACCCTGCTCTACGGAGTGGAGGTGAAGTTCTACAGTTCCCGCGTGGTGCTCTCCAAAGAGCTTGAAACGAATCTGAGGAATGTCTTTGCCATCGGGGATGGCGCGGGCGTGACGAGGGGACTTTCCCAGGCAAGCGCCAGCGGAGTGTATGTTGCAAGAACTATATTGTCCCGCATGGGGTGATCCTCTCTGACAGAATGGAAAATTCCTTCTGCGGCTATTGAAAGGCTTTGTTCTATATGGTATAATGCTTCACGGTGTGAAAATAAACACGTGGTTCCCGATATTTGCCCTGTGCCCGTATGACGGGTGGCGCAAAGGATGAGGGACGCGGAAGAAAAACAGGAGGTGCACCAATATGGCAGTTATTTCCATGAAGCAATTGTTGGAGGCAGGTGTCCACTTCGGGCATCAGACCCGTCGTTGGAATCCGAAGATGGCCAAGTACATCTTCACGGAGCGCAACGGCATTTACATCATCGACCTGCAGAAGACGGTCAAGAAGGTGGACGAGGCGTACAATTTCCTCCGCGGCATTGCGGAGGAGGGCAAGTCTGTTCTCTTCGTGGGGACGAAAAAGCAGGCACAGGATGCCGTGAAGGAAGAAGCCTTGCGCGCGGGCATGTTTTATGTCAATGAGCGTTGGCTCGGCGGCATGATGACGAATTTCCAGACCATCCAGAAGCGTGTCAATCGTCTCAAGGAACTGGAGACGATGGAGGCTGACGGCACCTTTGACGTCCTTACGAAGAAGGAAGTCCTCGGTTTGCGTCATGAGATGGGACGGTTGGAGAAGTATCTCGGCGGTATCAAGGAGATGAACAAACTCCCCGGAGCACTCTTCATCGTGGATCCCCGCAAGGAGCGAATCGCCGTAGCCGAGGCTCGTAAGCTGAATATTCCCATCGTGGCGATCGTTGATACGAATTGTGACCCCGACGAGATCGATTATGTTATCCCTGGGAATGACGATGCCATCCGGGCGGTTCGTCTTCTCACCGGCCGCATGGCAGATGCTGTTCTGGAGGGCCGTCAGGGTCAGGATGTGGAACCGGAGGCGGAAGAAGCCCAGGCTGAGTGATTTTACAAGAAGAAACATGGAGGGGTAAGGGGTTATCCCTTGCCCTTTTTTATAGGAGGAATTCGTCAATGGCAAATATTACGGCTGCAATGGTAAAGGATCTGCGCGAGAAAACTGGTGCCGGCATGATGGACTGCAAGAAGGCGCTTGCTGCTACAGAGGGAGATGCCGCAAAGGCGATTGACTGGCTTCGGGAGAAAGGGATTTCCAAGGCGGAGAAAAAGGCCGGCCGTGTTGCCGCAGAGGGGGCGGTGGCGGCCTATCTCAGTGAGGACGCGAAGATCGGGGTCCTCGTGGAGATCAACTGCGAGACGGATTTTGCGGCTGGCAATGAGCAGTTCCGTAACCTTGAATCGAAGATTGCAAAGCACATTGCGGATACGGATCCCGGGAGTTTGGAGGCATTAAACGACAGCCTGCTGGATGGCAAGAAGGTGTCCGACCTTGTCACGGAAGCTACGGCGACCATCGGGGAGAAAATCTCCCTGCGCCGTTTTACCCGCTTTGCGACGGAGGGCCGCCTTGCCAGTTATATCCACATGGGAGGAAAGATCGGCGTGTTGGTGGAGCTCTCCGGCGGAGAGGCCGACTTGGGCAAGGACGTTGCCATGCAGGTGGCCGCTGCTGCTCCCACGGCAGTTGACCGCAGCGGCGTGGATGCGGAGGCCCTTGAGCATGAGCGCGAAGTGCTCCGCAAGCAGGCTCTTGAGGAAGGAAAGCCGGAGAAGATTGTGGAGAAGATGGTGGATGGCCGCATCAACAAGTTCTACAAGGAAGTTTGCCTTGTGGAGCAAATCTTCGTCAAGGACTCCGAAAAGACCGTCAAGGATATCCTGAAGGGTGTGGAGGTTCGCCGTTTTGTTCGCTATCAGCTCGGCGAGGGCATCGAGAAGAAGCAGGAGGATTTCGCAGCCGAGGTTGCGGCACAGATGAAATAGGTATCCTGATTGGATGAAAGAAAGAGAACACGATGAGAAGTGTTCTCTTTTTTCAAAACTTCCCATGGGAAAGAGGAAAAACGGGGTCAGTTGTCGAATCCAGTGTAACGAGTATCAGTTGTTGTTTGTTGTCTGCCAGATCGGCGGGCGACATGATGGGGGATTGTTTTGGAAATGTCGGAATACAAGCGTGTGGTATTGAAACTCAGCGGTGAATCCTTGGCAGGCGAACAGGGATTTGGCATCAATCCCTTGGTGGTGGAGGATATCGCGGTACAGATCAAGAAGATCCGCGAGCACGGTATCGATGTAGCCGTCGTGGTCGGCGGCGGCAATATCTGGCGTGGACTTTCGGGGAGTGCCAAGGGCATGGATCGCGCTCAGGCAGACTACATGGGCATGATGGCTACGGTCATGAATGCCTTGGCTCTGCAGGATGCCTTGGAAAAGATGGATGTGGACACCAGGGTACAGACCGCCATTGAGATGCGCCAGGTAGCGGAACTCTATATTCGGCGCAAGGCTATCCGTCACATGGAGAAAGGCCGTGTGGTGATTTTCGGCGCGGGGACGGGAAACCCCTATTTTTCAACGGATACCACCGCAGCCCTGAGAGCGGCGGAGATTGAGGCAGATGTCATCCTTATGGCCAAGAAGGGCACGGACGGCATTTACGACTCAGATCCCAACAAAAATCCGAACGCGAAGAAATTTGAGACGTTAAAATACATTGATATCCTCAGTCTCGGACTGCAGGTCATGGATTCCACCGCAACATCCCTGTGCATGGACAACAAGATCCAGTTGGTGGTATTCAACATCGATGACCATGAGAACATCTTGAAAGCAGCATTGGGAGAAAACATCGGTACGACGGTAGGAGGCAGAAAAGATGATTAAGGAGATACTCGCAAAGCAGGAGGATCGCATGAAAAAGAGCTTGGATGCCTTGAAGAAGGAGTTTGCTTCTCTTCGTGCCGGGCGTGCGACTCCCGCGCTGTTAGACAAGGTCATGGTGGACTATTACGGGACGCCTACGCCGGTGAATCAGGTAGCGAAGGTATCCGTGCCCGAGCCGCGCATGATTGTCATCCAACCTTGGGAAAAGACAATCCTTCACGATATTGAGAAGGCCATCATGAAGTCCGAGCTTGGCCTCACGCCAAATTCTGACGGAACGGCAATTCGCTTGGCCATTCCTCAGCTCACCCAAGAACGCCGCCAAGAACTGGTCAAGACGGTGAACAAGAAAGCTGAGGAGGCGAAGGTGGCTCTTCGCAACATTCGACGGGACGGGAACGATGCGGTGAAGAAGCTGGAAAAGTCCAAGGAAGTTCCAGAGGATGAGGCGAAAAAGGGCCAAGAGAGCATGCAGAAGTTGGTGGACAAGTACATCAAGCTGGTGGACGGAGCTCGTTCCGCAAAGGAAAAAGAGGTCATGGAAGTCTGATATGGCAGACGATTTCATCGGTCGTCCTTGGCGCGAGGTGGAAGCCGAGCTTCGACAGGGCGGCTTACGGTATAGGACAGAGATAACACGCCCAACGCGTGATTTTTTCAAGGTAGATGAAAAATATCTCTACGTCCTTCGGGAGAAAAAAGATCCGGAGGGCAGTTTGCGATTCGTGCTGGCGGCGCGTTCTGCGGGGATTCTGCCCCGTTAGGGAGCCTGCCTGCGGATTGGAAAGGAGGTGTTTCGAGGATGGCATACAAGATTGGAAGTGACTGCATTTCCTGCGGCTCTTGCGCTTCTACCTGCCCGGTAGAGGCAATCAGCGAGGGTGCCGAGCACTATGAGATCGATCCTGAAAAGTGTGTCGAGTGTGGTGCCTGCGCTGCTGGCTGCCCGGTATCCGCAATCGAAGCTCCGTGATGGACGGCCCCTCTTTGAAACTCACTTCGGAGAGGGGCTTATCTTGTGTGTGGGAGTACGAAATCATGTGGAAGAAGATATTTGGCAGCGGCGGGGCGGAAGACGATTCCCGAGTCGCGCCATTATTTCATCAGATAGATAGGAAGAAACTGCCGCGCCATGTTGCTGTCATCATGGACGGCAACGGACGTTGGGCCCAAGGACAGGGACTTATGCGAACGGCAGGCCATACCGCAGGAGTAAAGACATTGAAACGTATCCTGAGGACTGCCAGTGACATCGGCATTGAGACGCTTACGGTATATGCTTTCTCGACGGAGAACTGGAAACGCCCTCATGCGGAAGTGGATTTTCTCATGGGGCTCTTTTCGGAGTATCTGGATAAAGAACTTCGGGAGATGCATGAGAAACGGGTGCGCATCCATTTCTTGGGACGGCGGGAGGGATTGTCTCACGGACTCCAGGAACAAATGCGTGAGGCGGAGAATCTCACGAGGGACAACGGGGGAATCCGCTTCAACATCGCGGCGAACTATGGCGGACAGGATGAAATCCTGCGCGCCCTTCAGTCCATCGTCCGACAAGCGGTGGAGAATGGCCTTTCCCCACGGGAAATTGACGAGGAACTTTTGGAGCGCCACCTGGATACCTTCGGCTGTCCCCCGGTGGATCTTGTCATACGTACCAGCGGAGACATGCGCCTTTCCAATTTTCTTCTCTGGCAATCGGCCTATGCGGAATTGTGGTTTACGAAAACCAACTGGCCGGATTTCACGCCGGAGGAATTCGTGGAGGCCTTGGTAAATTTTGGAAAGAGAGACCGCCGTTTTGGCGGTCTGAATGAAAAGTGAGGTTTTTTCTTTGATCTTACGTGTCATTACCGGCGTTATCGGCATTGCCCTGGCAGCCATTGTCATACAGTGGGGAGGGTGGGTCTTTGGTGCATTCGCCACGATCCTTGCTTTGGTCGGCTGGTACGAGTTCTCGGCAGCTTTTTCCCGAAAGGGCATCCGGATGACATTTTTCACCGGGGTTCCGGCACTTGCCTTGATGCTGGGGTGTGCTTGGCTGGGGAATGCGGAGGAATTCATGGCGGTGGCCACCGCCACCCTGCTCATCGTCCTTTTGGAGTCCGTGTTGCTCTATGGGCGCATTTCCTTTCAAGAGGCATGTGTGTCTGTGGCGGGTATCTTCTACGTGGGGGTTCCCTTTGCTCATCTTGTGATGTTGAGATTTCTGCAGGAAGGGGTCTTCGTCCCCACGCAACTGGGGGATTTCGAGTATGGTTGCGCCATGATATGGATCATGTTTGCGGGCACTTGGGCGAGTGATACCTTCGCTTATTTTACCGGATCTCTCATCGGCAGCCATAGGCTTTGTCCTTCCATCAGTCCCAACAAGACCGTGGAGGGGTTCCTCGGGTCCTTGGTGGGAACACCGGTTTCCGTTGCCGCTTTGGGTCATCTTTTTTTTGGATTTCCCTTGGTGGAGATGGCCGTCTTGGGGGTTTGTATCTCCATTCTTGCCACACTGGGGGATCTGGTGGAGTCTGTCATGAAACGTCATACGGGTATCAAGGATTCCGGCAGACTGATCCCGGGACATGGAGGTGTGCTGGACAGGTTTGACAGCGTCCTGTTTACGGCGCCCTTGGTCTATTATTTTGTGGTGATTTCTTCCCTCTTGGGGAATGACAGACTGTTTCGATGAGGCAGACAGACGTGAGGTGAGACATGAATTTGACGGTGATCGCGGTTATTTGCGTATTTGGTGTATTGGTGTTAGTTCACGAGTTGGGACACTTTATCACGGCGAAGATCACAGGCATGCGGGTGGATGAGTTTGCCATCGGCTTCGGTCCGAAGCTGGCCAGCTTCCGCCGGGGGGAGACTACATATTCTATCCGTTGCATCCCCTTGGGTGGATTCAATGACATCGCCGGGATGGATCCGGAGAACAACCCCGCCGGGGAACGGGGGTATTGCATGAAGTCCATACCCGCCCGCATGTTGGTGATCTTGGCGGGTTCCGGGATGAATCTCATCCTGCCCGTGTTTCTCTTTTTCGGGGTGTTTTTTTTCAACGGAGTGGATACCCCTTCCACAGAGCCAGTCCTCGGCACGGTCTTGCCGGATCGGCCCGCTTATGCGGCGGGACTCAGGGACGGGGATCGCATTCTGCGGATCGACGGCAGGGAAATCGGGAGCTGGATGGAGTTCGTGGATACGGTCAAGGCCAACGAAGGGCAGCCTCTTGCGGTGCAATACGAAAGAGATGGCGTAGAGGGAAGAGCGGTGGTGACTCCGGTCTACGACAAGGAAAACCATCGGGCCATGGTGGGGGTCATGGGATCCGTGGAAACAACCCATCCGGGTTTCTTCGAATCCATAAGCCTTGCGGTGCAAAAGACCGTCACGGTGATATACGCTATGGTGGCAGAGCTTGCGCGTCTGGTGGCCCAGCTTTCCGGCGAGAGCCTGGCAGGTCCTATGGGCGTGGTTCAGATGACTGGTGAAGTGGCGAAGATGGGATTGGTTCCCCTGCTGAATTTCACGGCCTTCCTGAGTCTGAACCTTGGGATCATCAACCTATTCCCGGTTCCCGCTCTGGACGGAGGTCATTTTCTGACGCTGTTGGTGGAGGCCGTGAGGGGGAAGCCCCTGAGTCCGGCAGTGCTTCACTATATGCAGACCGTGGGCATCGCTTTCTTGCTGGTGCTCATGGTGTATGCCACGAAGAACGACGTGGTGCGGATATTTTTTGGCGGATAGGTGAGGACGATGAACAGGAAAAAGACACGGCAGATCCATATCGGGTCCGTAGCTGTCGGAGGCGGCGCGCCCATTTCCGTGCAGTCCATGACGAATACGAAGACGGCGGACACGGAGGCCACCGTTTCCCAGATTCGCGCTTTGACGGCGGCGGGCTGTGATATTGTTCGCTTGGCTGTGCCAGATATGGAAGCCGCAGAAAATCTGGGCAATATCATCCGACAGGTTCACGTGCCGTTGGTGGCGGATATCCACTTCGACCATCGCTTGGCCATAGAGGCGATTCGTCAGGGTGTTGCCGCCCTTCGCCTGAATCCCGGCAACATCGGTGGGAAGGAAAAGGTGCAGGCCGTGGTACGGGAGGCGAAGGAACGAGGCATTCCCATTCGCATCGGCGTGAATGCCGGTTCTCTTGACAGGAAGCTGTTGGGAAAATACGGGAAGGTCACGGCGGAGGCTCTTGTGGAGTCTGCCATGGAGCATGTGCGCATCCTCGAGGAGCTGGAGTTCCGTGACCTGAAGATCTCTCTCAAGGCACATGATGTTCCCTTGACGCTGGAGGCCTATCGTCTTATGTCGAATACGGTGGATTATCCCTTGCACCTTGGCATCACGGAGGCGGGAACGGCGAACACGGGCGTTATCAAGTCCGCCGTCGGGATTGGCGCGCTGCTGGCCGAGGGCATCGGCGACACGATACGCATTTCCCTGACAGGGGATCCCGTAACAGAGGTCAAAGTGGCCAATGAGATACTGAAATCCTTGGGACTCAAGGAGTACGGACCTACCCTGATCGCCTGCCCGACCTGCGGGCGCACGAGCATCGACCTTCCTTCCATCGCCGCGCGGGTGGAGAAAAAGCTGGAAGGCATCAGAGAACCCATTGAGGTCGCGGTCATGGGCTGCGTCGTCAACGGTCCCGGGGAGGCGAGGACCGCCGATGTGGGCATTGCAGGGGGCAAGGGAGAGGGCCTTGTGTTCCGCAAGGGGGAGATCCTTCGGAAAGTGCCGGAGGATCGACTTGTGGAAGAATTGTTCCGGGAGATTGACGCAATCTTGGAAGAAAGAAAAAGATGACGAAATCGGAGGACGACAGATTTTATGAGAGCGACGAATTTATATGCCCCGACCCTTCGGCAGACTCCGGCGGATGCCGAGATCCTCAGCCATCAGCTCATGCTTCGGGCTGGGATGATGCGAAAATCCGCCAGCGGCATGTATCACTTTTTGCCTCTGGGATGGCGCACCATCCGCAAGATCGAGAAGATCATACGGGAGGAGATGGATGCCGCCGGCGGGCAGGAGATCTCCATGCCCATCCTGCAACCGGCGGAATTCTGGCAGGAGAGCGGCCGCTGGGCGGCCTACGGCGACGAAATGATGCGCATGAAGGATCGTCATGGGCATGAATACTGCCTCGGCCCCACCCATGAGGAAATGATCACCGCCCTCGTCCGGGACGAGGTGCGCTCCTACAAGCAGCTTCCCCTGATGCTCTACCAGATCCAGGACAAGTTCAGAGATGAGCGCCGTCCACGTTTTGGTCTCATGCGCAGCCGCGAGTTCATCATGAAGGATCTCTATTCCTTCGACAAGGATGTGGAGGGCATGAATCTCTCCTATCAGAAGATGTACGATGCCTATGCTGCGATCTTCACCCGCTGCGGACTGGAATTCCGCCCGGTGGAGGCGGACAACGGCGCCATCGGAGGCGGTCATTCCCATGAGTTCACTGTGCTGACGGATGCGGGAGAGTCCTCCATTGCATGCTGCACGAAATGCGACTATGCGGCAAGCGACGAGAAAGCGGAGCTCGCTCCGGCAGAGGCCGCCCCGGAGGAGCCCAGGGAACTGGAGAAGGTGAAGACCCCCGGTACGAGTACCATTGACAGCCTAGTGAAATTTTTAGGCGTTCCCGTGGAAAAGACCATCAAGGCTGTGGCCTATGAAACGGATCGGAATGAACTGGTTCTGGTCTTTGTGCGGGGTGACCACGACGTGAATGAGGTAAAGGTGCTCCATCAGCTGGAAGGGGCATTGGAGCTTCGCATGGCCGATGAGGAGGTCATCCGTTCCGCAGGCGGTTGCCCGGGCTTCATGAGCCCCATCGGCATCCAAAAAGGAACGCGCATCCTCGTGGATGCCACCGTCATGAACATGAAGAACGCCGTGTCCGGCGCGAATGAAACGGATTTCCACTACAAGAACGTGAATCCGGGGAGGGATTTCAAAGATGTCACTGTAACGGATCTCCGTCTGGTGAAGGAAGGGGATCCTTGCCCCCGTTGCGGCGCTCCTATGCGCATGACCCGCGGCATAGAGGCGGGGCAGGTTTTCACGCTGGGGACGAAGTACAGCGAGGCCATGGGGGCAACCTTTCTGGACGAACAGGGGAAGGAGAAGCCCTTTGTCATGGGATGCTACGGCATTGGCGTGGGACGCACCATGGCTGCGGCCATCGAGCAACACAACGATGAGCACGGCATTCTCTGGCCCCGTTCCATCGCTCCCTTCGAAATCGTGGTGGTCATTGTCAACGCGAAACAGGAGGAGCAGCTTCGTTGCGGGGAAAAGGTATATGAGGAACTGAAACGGGCAGGACACGACGTGCTTCTGGATGATCGCCCGGAGCGCCCGGGAGTCAAGTTCAAGGATTGCGATCTGATCGGCTATCCTCTGCGCATCACCGTTGGGCCAAAGACCATCGAGGAGGGTACCGTCGAGGTGAAGGTGCGGAAAACGGGGGAGATGTTCCGCTATGACAGAGAAACCTATATGAAGGCTGTGGAGGACCTGTTGAAGACCTTGTAAACACTCACAGGCCCCGGGACCTTTTCCGAGGGAGGCAGATTCATCATGGGAATCAAACAGAAGTTAATGATGCTCTCTATCATGGCGGGCGTCGTTGTACTACTCATTTCCATCCTGGGCTACTTCCAGGCGTATAAGGGATTACGAGAGGGCGCGAAACACGAGCTCATGATCATGGTGGGGGAGCAGGCGGAGATCTTTAACGGTTGGCTTCGGGAGAAGCGGCGCATCGCCGTGGATGAGGCAAACCTTATGACCGCCCTTGCCGACAGGGAGGATGCAAGGCACCTTCAGGGGAGCATCAGCCTCTACAAGGGAGATGCTGACGTGGTGAATGTGGCCTATGGGGATGAGTCGGGTTTTTTCTTTTCTTCCCGGGCAGGAGTTCATCGGGGGATCGACGTTCACACTCGTGATTGGTATCAAAGGCTGATGAAGGACAGGAAGCCATCCTTCACGGATCCCTATGAGTCTCTTTCCACGAAAGAGCTGGTGGTTTCCGCCATTGCCCCCTTTGAGGATGCCAACGGAGAATTTGCCGGGGGCATTTGCGTGGACATCGGCCTTGATACCCTGTTGAATCAGGTCAGGGAGATGAAACACTTCGGGGCGGGGACGGGATATCTCTTTGACTCAAACGGGATGCTGATTGTCTCTGCAGGGGAAGAATATCCTGCTCGGACGGCTTTGAAGGACATAGGACATTTTGCGGCTCATGGAGCAAAAATTCTTTCGGAGGAGAAGGGCGTTTTCGAGATCCGGGGAAATGAGGTCATTGCCTTTTCCAGAGTCCCTTCCACGGGGTGGATCGTTTGCTTTGCCGTACCGGAGAAAGCTGTCTT
>CAMIWP010000010.1 GCA_946402475.1 uncultured Selenomonadaceae bacterium | reverse complement strand
AAGAAGGAAGAGATATGGTCTTAGACATCAATGAAATCCAGAAGATACTGCCTCATCGTCCGCCCATGCTTCTCGTGGATCGGATCATCGATCTTGTGCCCTTCAAGTCGGCTGTGGGTATCAAGAACGTTACCATGATGGAGCCTCAGTTCAGGGGGCATTTTCCCAATCAGCCCATCATGCCAGGTGTGCTGCTTCTCGAAGCCATGGCTCAAGTGGGCGGCGTGGCGATGCTCTACCCGGAAGAGCATCGTGGCAAGCTTGCCCTTTTCGGTGGTATGGAGAATGTGAAATTCAAGCGCCCAGTAGTTCCCGGTGACCAAGTGGTTACAAAAGCGGAGATTGTCCGTACGCGTGGACCTTTCGGTACGCTCCATGCTGATGCCTATGTGGACGACGTGCTGGTGGCCTCTGCTGATTTCAAGTTTGCACTTAAAGATCCAGACTCCATGTGAAAAAGACTTGTTTTTCACAGAAAACGAGATGTAATCTCTGATCAGTCCATGTAATCCCAGAATTTGCCATAATATGGGATGCAGGATTTTGCAATAGCAGCAGGATTGTAACAGGGAATGTGGAAAATAATCGGTTGACTTTGGCAATAGTATACGATAATGAGACCATGAGGTCAGGGGAGTTGGAACAGATGGGTGTAAGCAATAAGGTCATTGCCTATATACACGAAACGGCTGTCGTTGCTCCGGGAGCGAGGATCGGCAAGAACGTGGATATCGGCCCATATTCTGTCATCGGCGAGAACGTTGAGATCGGGGAGGGTACGAGGATCGGTCCCCATGCGGTCATCACGGGATGGACCAGCATCGGCAAGGATTGCCAGATTTTTCAGGGAGCCTCTGTGGGGGATGTTCCTCAAGATCTGAAATTCAAGGGAGAGAAAAGCTATACCTTCATTGGGGATAGAACCGTGATCCGGGAGGGGGTTACGATTCACCGCGCAACGGGGGAAGGTGAGGAGACCAGGATTGGCAATGACTGTCTTCTTATGGCGCTGACCCATGTGGCACATAACTGTGTTCTCGGAAATCACGTCATCATGTCGAATTTGGCCAGTGTGGCAGGTCATGTGGTGGTAGAGGATCGGGCGGTCATCGGTGGAATGGCAGGTGTCCACCAGTTCGTGAAGATTGGCCGCAATGCTATGGTGGGTGGCATGGCGAGATTGGTACAGGACGTAGTGCCCTACACCATTGCGGCAGGTTATCCCGCCAAGGTGGTGGGACTTAACAGCGTCGGCCTTTCCCGTGCAGGAATTCCCTTGCCCATTCGACGCAGCATCAAAAAGGCGTACAAGATACTCTATCGGTCGGGTTTGACCCTTGCAGAGGCCATTTCAGTGATCGAACAGGAAGTGGATTCCAGCGAGGAAGTGGAGCATTTCCTTCGTTTCCTGAGAAATGCCGATCGAGGCATTTGTCGCGAGCGTCGCAACAACGATTGATATGGAGGTTGCATCTATGGAAAAAATAGGACTCTTGGCTGGTGCAGGGAAGCTGCCAGTGGAATGCGCCCGGGCTGCGAAAGCCTTGGGATATGATGTCTGCGCGGTGGCTCTGTTGGCGGAGACGGATCCGGAACTGGCTGATTTCGCTGCGGATTACAAGGAGATCAGTGTTGCCCATCTGGATGCCATCCTGAGTTATTTGAAAGAGAAAGAAGTCAAGAAGGTCACCATGATCGGTAAGGTGACGAAGGAACTCCTGTTTAACGGAAAGGTTCAGCCGGATGCCCGGATGCTGCAACTCATCATGTCCCTGCCGGATCGAAGCGATGATACCATTATGATGATGTTCGTGAAGGAACTGGCAAAGGCAGGTATGGAAGTATTTGACCAGACTGTGCTCATCCGTAATCTCATGCCTCAGCGAGGGAGCATCACAAAACGGGAGCCGACGGAGGATCAACGGAAGGACATGGAATTCGGCTTTCGCATGGCAAAGGAACTGGGACGTTTGGATGTGGGACAGACCGTGGTGGTGAAAAATACGGCTGTCATGGCTTTGGAGGCCATCGAGGGCACGGATGCTTGCATACGGCGCGGCGGAGAGTTGGCGAATGGCGGTGCTGTGGTGGTAAAAGTGGCAAAGCCGCAACAGGATGATCGCTTTGATGTGCCTACGGTGGGATTGAAGACCATAGAGACGATGGTTTCTGTCAAGGCATCGGTTCTGGCCATTGAGGCGGGGAAAACCCTGCTGGTGGAACGAGAGAAGGTCTTGGCCCTGGCAGAGGCGAATGACATAGTGATCGCGGCCATGTGAGGAAGGTGCAAGACGCGGGGGATTTCATAATCCACGCGTCTTTTCTGCGTAAAATCATTTTTGGGAAGAGCGTTTCACGCTGGGAGGTCGATGTCCGTGAAGATCATGCTGTCGGCAGGCGAGGCATCCGGAGACCTGCACGGCGCCCGCCTGGCGGCGGAATTGAAGCGGCAGGCTCCCGAGACAGAGCTGGTGGGCTTCGGCGGTGACCTCATGGCAAAGGAGGGCGTGCACCTCTGGCATAATTTCAAGAACTACAATGTCATGGGGGTATGGGAAGTCCTTATGAACCTGCGGAAATTCTTGGGGCTTATGAAGGACCTGGCGGAGCGCATGCGCAGGGAAAGGCCCGACCTTTTGGTGCTCATTGATTATCCCGATTTCAATTGGAGGCTGGCAAAGAGGGCCAAGGCCCTGGGGGTTCCGGTTTTTTCCTATATCCCGCCCTCCGCTTGGGCTTGGAGAAGGGGGCGGGCCAGGGATTGTGCCGCTGTGGCGGATGAGTTCGTATCCATCTTTCCCTTTGAGCTGGAACCTTACGAGGAGGCGGGCGCAAAGATCTCCTTTCTTGGGAATCCCTTGGTGGATGCTGTGAAGCCGGAGATTTCCGGGGAAGAGGCGCGAAGTTTTTTCGGGATCGAGGAAGGGGAGCACGTCGTGCTGCTCCTGCCGGGCAGCCGGCGACAGGAGATCCGCCGCCTGTTTCCCTCCATGTTGGCGGCAGCGAAAATCCTCCTTGGGGAACGCCCCGGAACGCGATTCTGTCTGCCCGTGGCAGACGGGGTGGAGGAAGGGGTGCTGGAGGAGATGATCGCCGGGGAGGGGGTGTCCGTGACACTGACCCGCGAATATCGCTACGCTCTTATGGGGATTGCCGATGCAGCCATTGCAACGTCGGGAACGGTGGTGATGGAGGCGGCTCTCATGGGGCTTCCCTGTGTGGTTCTCTACCGCATGGGGGCCTTCAATTATTTCATCGGCAGACTGTTGGTCCATGTGGAGAATTTCAGCTTGCCCAACATCCTTCTCGGGCGGCGAGCCCAGCCAGAGCTCCTTCAGGATGAGGTGGAGCCTCGCCGTATCGCCGGAGAGACACTGAAGCTCTACCGGGGAGAGCGTCACCGGGACGAGGTGAGGAAGGATCTGGCCGAGGCCTGCCGACGCTTGGGAGAGCCGGGGGCGGCGGCCCGAATCGCAGGGAGGATCCTTGCTGCGGCAAAAAGGCATGATGGAGGAAAGGCATGAGGAATTACAAAAGGCTTTTGGCTTATATGAAGCCCTATCTGAAAAGGCTGTTCCTTGCAGTGGTCTTTATCGTGCTGGCGGCTTCCGCGAACCTTTATCTGCCGTGGATCATCAAGGACATGGTGGACGACGTGCTGGCCGCGAAGAACATGATGATGCTCAATGTCATAGCTGTCAGCATCGTGGTGGTTTTCATCTTTCGGGGCATCTTTTACTACGGGCAGTCCTACCTCGTGTCCTACATCGGGCAGCGGGTTGTCATCGACGTGAGGGAAGTCCTCTTTCGCAAATTCCAGCGCATGCCCATTTCCTATTTCGACAAGCATCAGACCGGCGAGACCATGAGCTATCTCACCAATGATGTCAATGCCATGCAGAGCGCGCTGGTGGACAATCTCATCGAGATGGTCACGGAGGGAGCGATCCTCATCGGCTCTCTGGCCATGATGGTCTATCTCGATTGGAAGCTCAGCATTTTGACGCTGGTGGTCATCCCCTTGGTGGGGCAAGCCATGAAGATCTTCGGTCGTAAGATCAAGGTGACGGGTACCGTCATCCAAGAGCGGCTGGCGGACATCACGTCCCTGCTCCAGGAGAGCATCTCCTCCATTCGTGTGGTGAAGTCCTTTGTCCGGGAGGATTACGAGATCCAAAGGTTTTGCAGGCAGAACGAGTTGAATTTCCAGGCGGCCATGAAGAACGTGCAGCTCACGAGCCTCCTGACCCCTACGGTGGAATTTCTCGCCGCCGTGGCAGTGACTTTCATCGTCTGGTTCGGCGGTTATGAAGTGGTGAACGGGGACATTACGGCAGGAGCCCTCATTGCCTTCCTTACCTATGCAGTCAACCTTGCCAATCCGGTGAAGCGCCTTTCCAGGGTTTACGGAAATATCCAGAAGGCCATGGCGGCGGTGGATCGGGTCTTCGATGTGCTGGATCTGGAGGAGTCCGTGAGCAACAGGCCCGATGCCATAGATCTTCCCGCAACTCACGGCCATGTTTCCGTGAGAGATGTGACCTTTTCGTACAAGCCGGGGGTGCCCGCCCTGCAGCACGTGTCCCTTGAGGTGAAGCCGGGGCAGATGATTGCCTTCGTGGGGCCCAGCGGCGCGGGGAAATCCACCATTGCCAATTTGATCCCCAGATTCTATGATGTGACGGAGGGCTCCATTCTCATCGATGACCACGATATTCGAGACCTCACGGTGGAATCCCTGCGGCAGCAGATCGGCATCGTGCCCCAGGAGACCATGCTGTTCAGCAATACGGTGCGAGAGAATATCAGGTACGGTCGGCTGGATGCCACGGATGAAGAGGTGGTTGAGGCGGCGCGGGCGGCCAACGCGGACGTATTTATCCGGGAGCTGCCGGAAGGATATGACACCCAGATCGGCGAGAGGGGGCTGAACCTTTCCGGCGGACAGCGCCAGCGCATTTCCATAGCCAGGGCCATTCTCAAGAATCCGCGCATTCTCATTTTGGATGAAGCGACGTCCGCTTTGGACACGGAGAGCGAAAAGGTCGTCCAGGCGGCGCTGGACAAGCTCATGATAGGAAGGACATCCTTCGTCATAGCTCATCGCCTCTCGACGATTTTCGAAGCGGACCAGATCTACGTCATCGACAACGGGATGATCCACGAGCACGGTACCCATGAGGAACTGCTGGAGAAGGGCGGCCTGTACAGCAGCCTGTATCACATCCAGTTCAGCAAAGCGTAGGCCGGAAGGGGAAGGAAGATGCAATTACTGTACAATATAGCGGCGGTTGTCCTGGTGATACCGATCTTGCTGATTTTCCTGGCCAGGGCGACACGGGAGCGAGGGTTCGTGGAACGCATCCGTCAGAGCGTGTTCGGGGTCTTTCCGTCCCATGCCCTTGAGACGGTCGAAAAGAAGAACTGCATTTGGGTCCACGCCGCTTCCGTGGGAGAGATCGTGGCCACGAGCCCCCTCATCAAGGAATTCCGAAAGGAATTCCCCAAGAGTCCCATTTTGGTATCGGTGGTCACCACCAGCGGCTATGAAATGGCGAATCGCATCATCAAGGATGCGGACAGCATCATATACTATCCGCTGGACTTCCCGTGGCTGGCGGGACGCGTACTGCGCCGCATCCATCCCAGAGTGTTCCTGCCGGTGGAGACGGAACTTTGGCCGAATTTCCTCAAGACGGCGAGGGAACTCAGGATCCCCGTCATGATGGTCAACGGGCGCATCAGCGACAAGAGCGTGAAGCGCTACAAGCATCTTCACAGCATGCTCTCCGATATGATCGGTACCATGACGAAGTTTGCCATGCAGTCCCCCATTGATGCCGATTACATCAAGCGGCTGGGGGCGCCGCCGGAGCTCGTCACCATCACGGGCAACACGAAATTCGACCAGACCTACACGGATGTTTCCCCGGAGGAAAAGGAGAAGATCCTGAAGGACATGGGACTTTCCAAGGAAGACGGAATCTTCCTTGCGGGCAGCACTCACCGGGGGGAGGAGACCTTTGTCCTCCAGGCATTTACGTCCGTGAGAAAGAATCATCCTCGGGCAAAGCTGGTGATCGCCCCCAGGGAGCTCCTTCGCACCATGGAAGTCATCCACATCTGCAAGTCCGCAGGATTTTCCGTTGCCACGCGGACGGGGCTTCAGGAGCATCCGGGAACGGATCACGACATTGTCATACTCAATACCATCGGCGAGTTGGGGAAGATCTACAGCATCGGGGATGTCATCTATGTGGGAGGAAGTCTTATCTCTCACGGCGGACACAATATTTTGGAACCTGCCGCCCATGGCAAAGCCATCGTGGTGGGGCACAATATGTTCAACTTCAAGGACACCCACGCCCTGTTCACGAAGCGGGATGCCTGCATTACCGTGAAGGATGCGGATGAGCTGGCCCAGCAGGTGACGAGGCTTTTCGACGATCCTGCGGAGCGGCAGCGCATGGAGCGGGAGACGCTCGCCATCGTCAACGAGAACAAAGGAGCGGCCCGCAAGTCTGCCGTCATCCTCCACGAGATGCTGGATGAGTACGAGGCGAAGGAAAATGCCCTTCATGTGCGGACCACGGAGAAAATCGAGAACCTTCAGACATATTTCATCAACCTCGTGCACAGCAAGGAGGTTCACGGGATTTTCCTGAATATCATCATGTTGGTGTTGTACGGCTTCTCCTTGATCTACCGCTTTCTTGTGAATGTGAAGCTGGCGGGGTACAAGATCGGTTTCTTTCGTCGGGAGGGGCTGGACTGCTTTGTCATCAGTCTCGGAAACGTCACCGTGGGCGGTACCGGCAAGACGCCAACGGCCCAGCGGCTGGCGAGGGATATCCGGGATATGGGGTACCGGGTGGTCATCCTCAATCGCGGCTATCGCGCGAAGTGGCACGGGGACGTGGGTGTTGTCTCCGACGGGGAGCGACTTCACATGGATGCCTCCGAGGCAGGGGACGAAGCGTTCATGCTGGCGAAGCATCTTCCCAGCGTTCCAGTGCTCATCGGCGCGGAACGGGCCGTGACCGGACGATATGCCATAGAGCACTTCGGCGCGGAGGTGGCGATCCTGGATGACGGCTATCAGCACTGGCAGTTGAAGCGGGATATGGACATCCTTTTGGTGGATGCTGTCAATGTATTCGGAAATGGGCACATTCTGCCCCGAGGCACCTTACGTGAGCCCATCGCACACATCAGCCGGGCCGATGTCTGTCTCATGACGAAGGTGGATCAGGCGGCGGACGGTTCCAGGGAGCTCATTCGCGACACGGTTCACCGCTACAATGCCTCCGCCCTCATTATGGAAAGCATTCATCAGCCCCGGTGCTTCATGCCCATGGCGGAATGGCATGAGAACATCGCGGGGGATGGGTTGGATGTTTCGGAAATACGGGGAAAGCACATCATGGCTGTTTCCGCCATAGGGAACCCGGCATCCTTTGAGCAGACCCTGTCGGATCTGGGCGCGGTCATCGTGGAGAGCCTCCGGTATCCGGATCATCACGATTATACCATGAAGGAGATGACGGATGTCCTCCATCAAGCGGAGGCCCAAGGGGTGGAGGCAATCGTCATCACGGAAAAGGATGCGGTGAAGATCCCCGCCGAGGTCGTCCGGGAAGAGTGGCAGATCCCCGTCTATGTGATATGCGTTGAGGTGACCTTTCAGAGCGGCGCGGAAGAATTTCGCGCCATGCTTCGGGAGAAATTGCGGGAACGGCACGGTGAGGAAAGGATGGATGCCCAATGAAGGTTCTTTGTGTCATACCGGCGCGCTATGCGTCGACAAGACTTCCGGGAAAGCCTCTGAAGGATATTTGCGGGCTCCCCATGATCTGCCGCGTCTATGAGCGGGCTTCCCGGGCAAAGCGGGTGGAACGGGTTCTCGTGGCGACGGACGATGAGCGCATCAAGGATGCTGTGGAGTCCAACGGCGGATGCGCCATGATGACAGCGAAGGATCATCCCACGGGAACGGATCGACTGGCCGAGGTGGCGGGGGCATTCCCGGAAATGGATCTCGTCATCAACGTCCAGGGAGACGAGCCGCTGATCGATCCCGGTCTCATCGACGAGCTTGCCGCTGCCTTTGACGGGGACGAAGCCCTTCAGATGGCTACGGTCATGACGGAGATGAAGGACGAAGAAGAGCAGAGAAATCCGAACAATGTAAAGGTGGTCACAGATCTCCAAGGCTATGCCCTTTATTTTTCCAGGTCCCTCATGCCCTATCCCCGAAAGGCGGGGGTGTCGCCGGTGTTCAAGCACATCGGCATCTATGCCTACCGTAGGGATTTTCTGCTCCGCTACGCGAAGATGGAGCCGACCCCGTTGGAAAAGAGCGAGTCGCTGGAACAGCTCAGGGCATTGGAGAACGGCTGTCGCATCAAGGTCATCAGGACAGACAAGCGCTTTGTCGGGGTGGATACGGAAGAGGATCTGGAGATGATCAACGAGATCTATAGAAAAATGAAAGAGGAGGAATCCCTATGAACAAGGTAACGGTGGGCAATTTTGCAATCGGTGACGGCGAGCCCTTGGTTCTCATGGCAGGTCCCTGCGTTCTGGAAGGGCTGGATCGGTGCCTTTACATCGGGCGCACCATCAAGGACATCTGCGGCCGCTTGGGCATACCTTACGTGTTCAAGGCTTCCTTTGACAAGGCGAACCGCTCGTCCTTTCACAGTTTTCGAGGCCCCGGCATGGAGAAGGGCATAGAGATGTTGCAGAAGATCAAGGAAGAGCTCCGAGTGCCCATTGTGACGGACATCCATGAAACTTATCAGGCGGAGCCGGTGGCCGAGGTTGCGGACATCCTCCAGATCCCGGCGTTCCTCTGCCGCCAGACGGATCTTCTCTACGCGGCGGCCAGGACGGGAAAGGTGGTCAACGTGAAGAAGGGCCAGTTCCTTTCTCCATCGGATATGCGGAATGTGGTGGATAAGCTCCATGAGAGCGGGAATGAGGGGATCCTCCTGACGGAACGGGGAGCATCCTTCGGCTACAACAACCTGGTGGTGGATATGAGGAGCTTTCCCATCATGCGTTCCTTCGGCTATCCCGTGATCTTCGACGGGACGCATAGCGTGCAGATCCCCGGCGGAGCGGGAACGAAATCCTCCGGGAACCGGGAGTACGTGGAGCCTCTCGTGCGCGCCGCCGTCGGGGTGGGCATAGACGGTCTCTTTCTTGAGGTTCACGACAATCCCGAGGAGGCTCTTTCCGACGGGCCCAACATGCTCTATCTCGACAAGCTGGAGGATCTGCTGAAGGACGCACTGTCGATCCATGAGATTGTGCGAAGAAAGGTATGAGGCCATGATAAGGGAGAAAGCCATAGCGGCGCTCAAAATAGAGGCCGATGCGGTTTCAAACCTGATTCCGCGCATTGACGATGAGTTTGAAAGTGCCGTCCAGTGCATCCTGGATTGCACGGCGCGGGTGGTTGTCACGGGTATGGGAAAATCGGGGCACATCGGCCAGAAGATTGCGGCCACGTTGGCAAGCACGGGAACCCCTTCCTTCTTCATGCACCCGGCGGAGGCATTCCATGGGGATCTGGGCATGGTGACGGAGAAGGACGTGGTGGTAGCCATTTCCAACAGCGGGGAGTCCTCGGAAATCGTCAATATCTTGCCCGTCATCAGACGGATCGGCGCCAGGATCATCGCTATGTGCGGGCGGCGGGATTCCTCACTGGGAAAGTACAGTGACTATTTTGTAGACATCAGCGTGGAGCGCGAGGCATGTCCCCTGGGGCTCGCCCCTACGGCCAGCACCACGGCGACCCTTGCCATGGGAGACGCCATCGCCATGGCCCTCATGGCGGCCCGGAACTTCACATCCCAGGATTTCGCCATGTTCCATCCCGGCGGGGCCTTGGGAAGGAAACTCCTTCTCACGGTGGAGCACGTCATGCACACAGGGGAAGACAACCCCATCATCCGGCAGGGAAAGACGGCAAAGGATGCGCTTTTTGTCATGACGGACAAGGGGCTTGGCGCAGCTTCCGTGGTGAACGAAGCGGGAAAATTCATCGGGCTCGTCACCGACGGCATCATCCGCCGGGCGCTGGCGAAGGACAACAATTTCCTGGATGAGTCCGTGGAGCACATCATGTTCGAGCATCCGCTGATCATAGCGCCGGATCGCTTGGCGGCGGAGGCCCTCTCCATCATGGAGAAGCACAAGCCCCGTCCCGTTACGGTGCTGCCGGTGATCGACGAAGAGAAGAATCCCGTGGGGATCGTCCATCTGACGGATCTCCTGCGGCAAGGAGTTGTGTGATATGGAGCAGATGGCGGGGGCGTTGGAGCGGGCGAAAAGGATCCGCCTGGTCATCTTCGACGTGGACGGAGTTCTCACGGATGGCGGCATCTACGTGGGAGCGGAGGGGGAGCTTTACAAGCCCTTCTTCTGCCGGGATGGGCTTGGCATCACCCTGGCGCGGAAAAACGGCTTGAAGACGGCCATCATCACGGGAAGAAATTCCCCCCAGGTCGAGCGCCGGGGAAAGGAGCTTCAAATCGATGCCGTATGGCAGGGCTGCATGGACAAGCGCCGGGCCTACGGGGAACTCAAGGAAAAGTTTTCCCTTCGGAATGAGGAGATCGCCTACATCGGCGATGACCTCATCGATCTTCCCATTCTGGTGCAGGCCGGTCTTGCCGCCGCCGTTGCGGATGCGGTACCCGAGGTGCGGCAGCGCGTCCACCTCGTTTCAGGATTCCCCGGCGGCAGGGGAGCGGTTCGGGAGGTCCTTGAATTCATCTTGAAGGCCCAGGGAAAATGGGAAAGCATCGTGGAGGATTTTTTGCGTCCGGTGTCCTTGGAGGAACTGGGACAGTAGACGAATTGGAGGATCGTGTTCCATGCTATACAAGACCTTGATGTTCATGAGCTGGTGCGCGCGGCATACGCCGTACAAACTGCTCATGGGAATCGGCAGGCTGCTTGGGAATCTCTATTACCTTCTCGTGAAGAAGCAGAGGAACCGGGCCATTCGGCAAATGAGCCTTTGCCTTCAGATGCCGGATGAGGAAGTGAGGCGAACCGTCAGGGAATCCTTTGTGAACTTGGCCCGCAATATGTTGGAAATCCTCTACATGCCCAACCTGAACGCGCAAAACCTTCACGAGTACGTGGAAATCGATCACTTGGAACGGGTTACCGAGGCCATGAAGGAAGGCCATGGCCTCGTGGTCATCACCGGCCATGTGGGGACTTGGGAGTGGATGTCGGCGGCCATGGCATTGAGCAATGTCCAGACGACGGCCATCGCCAAGCCTCAGCCCAACATGGATTACACCCGGGCGCTGGATGATCTTCGTTCCACGGTGGGGGTGGAGATCTTTTCCAGGGGAACCAGCGAACTGCTGGCGGCGGGCCGTGCGCTGAAAAAGGGCAAGCTCCTCGGGTTTCTCATGGATCAGGATGCGGGGCCGGGCGGCGCGTTCATCGACTTTTTGGGACGCACGGCGTCAACTCCCATGGGAGCGGCGGTGTTTGCCCGGAAATTCAATGCTCCGGTGATCCCCATGTTCATCCTGCGGCAGAAAAGCGGGAAGCACAGGATCTGCATCGGCGAGGCCATGCGTTGCGGGGATACGGGGGACACGGACAAGGATCTCTTTGACTTCACGGTGAGGATGACGGGGATCATCGACCGGGTCATCCGGGAGAATCCCACCCAGTGGATATGGTTCCAGAAGCGGTGGAATACGGCGCCGGAAGAGCAGAAGAAGAACAAGCATCATACGGTAAAATCAAAGGAGCAGGACGGGGAATGAACAATCGGGGAAAGTTTTTTGCGGGAATCGGGATCCTGATCTTCCTCGCTCTCGTCGTGTGGGTCGTGCGCTCCATTCCCGAACCTCCGAAGGCGGCGCCCCCGAAGGACGAGCCTCGCATCATGTCCTATGAGGGGAATACCCTCAGCGCCGAGAAGGATGGCAGGAAACAGTGGGAACTTCGGGCGGACAGGATCTCCATGAACGTGGATACGCAGGATGCGGAAATGGAGAACATCAAAGGACAGTTCTACGAGGAAAACGGCCGGGTGGTGACCCTTGTGGCGAAGCATGGCTTGTACCGCCAAGGCACGAAGGACATCGCGGTGGACGGGGATGTGAAGGTCACGAACACGGACGGAGCGGAACTCACCAGCCAGAAGCTCACCTGGCTTGCGGCCCAGGAAAAACTGGTGGCAGAGGTGGATGTTCGCGTGAAGAAGGATGACATGCGGGCCAGCGGCGATCTCATCGAGAGCAGTGACGGCTTCAACCGCATCAAGATCATCGGCAAGGCACATATCGAAAAAGGCGTAAAGGATGAGGAAAACAATGAAAAAAAGTAAGATAGGGAAAATGTTGGGAACCGTTGCATTGGCAGCCCTTCTTCTGGCGGGAAGCCAGCAGGCGGGAGTGCTCCATGCCGCTGACAGTCCCGAGCCGTCCTCTTTGGACGCAGACATGGTGGAATACGACATGAAGACCGGCGTGGTGACGGCGGAGGGGAATGTGCTCATGAAGCGAGGCATCTCCAAGGTCGCCGGGGCGAGGGCCGCCTACAATATCAATACCCAGGAGGGCATGGTGGAGGGCAATGTGGTGGCGGTTCGCGAGGATATGCGGGTCACTTGCGAGAAGCTGACCACGGACGGCCCCGATCATATGCTTGCCCTCGGGAATGTCTACGGCACGCAGCAGGACAAGACCTTTCGAGGGGAGACCGTGGAGTATTTTCCCAAGCAGAACGAATACGTCAAGATCCCCACGGGTGGAATCATCACCAGCAAGGATGGCACTTTTACGGCGGATTTCATGGAAGGCTGGCTGGGAGAGGAGCACTATGTGGGCATAGGTCATGCTCATCTCGTGAGCCCTCCGAATGATCTGGAGGCTGCGGGGGACCGGGTGGACTATTTCGGCAAGGAGCAGGGAAAGGCCATACTTACGGGACATGCCTGGGCCATCCAGGACAACAACACGGTGCGGGGCAATCGGTTGACGATTTATCTTGCACAGGATGGCAAAGCTAAGGTACAATGAAAGGGAACAGCCTGAGAAGTTTGGGGGGATTCCGCCGTGCATATTGAAGCCAAGAACCTTGTC